>CACZII010000282.1 GCA_902781185.1 Fibrobacter succinogenes | reverse complement strand
ATCTACCGCTTCGGCATACTGGTCAAGTCCCATGTAGGTTTTGGCCAGGTACACTCCCAAGCGACTGCTGGGCTGGGTGTCGTAGAGCCTCTGCACCACAATCAGGGATTGGTGCCGTTGGCCCAAGCCCCACAGGGCGTCACTCAGGTTGATTACGTATTCCGGGTTGTTGGGAGTGTACTGCAGGGCACCTTCGGCACATTCACGGGCACGACCGTAGTCGAACACCGCCTCGTACATTTCGCCTAGAATGGAAAGCAACTTGCCGTTCTTGCGGACCAGTTCCTTTTCGCTTTCAAAGTGGCTGATGCCCGGGCCGTAGAGTTCTTTCAACTGGTAGACGAACCCGCAGTTGATCAGGTACAGGGGTTCTTCCGGGTCCATCTTGTTGGCCCGTTCAAAGTAACTGAGGGCCACTAGGGGCTGGTCTTCTAGAAGTCGCAGGATTCCCACCTGGCTCATGACGGCAGCGTTGAACTTGGCCTGCTTCTTGGCCTGTTCGGGCTTGGCTCCGACGGTCACCCCTTCGATGGCGTTGTCCATGACCTTGGAATATTTCTTCTTGTTGATTCCCTGGGTCCAGGCTACGGCCAGGATACCTCGACCGTCTTCGTAGAAGAACCGGCCCTTGTAACTGAAGTCAAAGCGGTTTACAGCAGCACCTTGAACAGGTCCTGGGAGGAAACCTCTTCGGCGGGCACAATAGCTCCGTAGATAAAGAAGGAAACGTCTTCGTCCTTGTTGGTGAGCACTAGGTCCGGGTCGTTGTTCTGCTTGGAAATGCCGTTCCAGAAATGCCAGAGGGTGTCCTTTACCGCCCAGCGGTAGCCTAGGGCTTCGGAAGTGTAGTCCTGCAGGTGCTCCGGCGAAAGCTCCGGGCCTTCTTCCCGCTGGATTTCTTTCAGTTCGAAACTGGCGAAAAATTCCCGCCATTCCTCTTTCAGGCCGCCTGCCGTGGGCAGGTTGTCCGAAGCCGAAAGGGTGAGGGTGTAGATGCGGTTTCCGCTCCCGGTGACCAGGCCTACCGCCTCGTAGGGCGTGTCGTAACGCTTGCCTACGATGTCGAAGATTCGTAGCTCTGCATCTCGATGCGGGCCCGGTCCATCAGGTTCATGGGTTCGCCTTCGGTAAGGGTCACTTCCCGGAGAACGGCCCTGCGGCCTGTGCGGGCGTTGTAGAATTCGTAGGGGGCTCCGTCTTCGCCGCCGATCATGGACCAGTCGCCACCAGGATTCTTGAAGCGGTAACCCTTGGAATCCAGGGCCGTGGCGCTTGCCGACCTGTTTTCCGGGTCTTGGTTTGAACTTGTTGCAGGTGTCGTGGACGATTCGTCGTAACTATAGTAGTCCCGTGCCGTGTTGCCCGATGCTGCAGTAGGTGTGCCATCATTTTTTGATTCGGGATTTACTAGCGGGTCTCCGTTTCCCGCACAGGATACCAAAATTGACACAAGGAGCACGAGACCTGGCAAGGTCGTGGAAAAATGGGAATAAAAAAACTTATGGAGCAAAGGGGCGTTCATGGAGTGCAAAAATACATAAAAATGGATTTTTTTGGGGGATATGGCGAATGTACCCCTGTTGCACACACTTTGCAGTATGTTAATTGTTTACGAAAATTTACAAACGGGGGGGGGTAACGAATATATATTAATCTAAAATTTGTATGTAAATATAGGGCTTTTTATGATTTTTCGTGCCTATCTGCTTTTTTTGTCGGTTGTATCCCTTGCCATGACGTTTGTTGCCTGCGGTGACGACAGCAGCGCAAGCGATTCAAAGCGCTCCGATGTGGTAGTTAGGGATTCCGTTAGCGGCGTGTCCCAAAAGGGACCCTTCGTGACCGGTTCCAAGGTTGAACTCTTTGAGCTGGATGACGATTACGCACAGACCGGTAGAAGTTTTAAGGGCAAAATCACAAGCGACGATGGCAAGTTCAGCATACCAAGCGTGGCCTTAGTAAGCCAGTATGCCCTTTTGGAAGCTACCGGCTATTTTCGTAGTGAGACCACCGGAAAAAAATCGGGAGGCACCATCACCCTGAACGCGTTGACCGATCTTTCTGACCGTGAAAAAGTGAACATCAACTTGCTCACTCATTTGGAATACGAACGCGCTCTGTACTTGGTTGGTACGGGAATTAGTGTTTCTGCGGCAAAAAAACAGGCTGAGACAGAAATTTTCAAAGC
>CACZII010000281.1 GCA_902781185.1 Fibrobacter succinogenes | reverse complement strand
CTTTCGCCGGTGGTGAATCACCCCAAGGGATTTTTCCCTGGCGTAGATGTGAAGGTGGAAATCGAATAAAAAAGATGCCCGCTCGGTGGCGGGCATGACATGTGGGTGTTACTCTTCTACTACAGCGTCCATGGCGCGGCGGAGCATTTCCGCGGCGTCTTTTGTTTTGGGGGCGCCCTGGCTGAGAGTCTGGCGGAATTTGCGGGCGCCGGGAAGTCCGGTGAACAGCCCGTAGAGGTGGCGGGTGAGGATGGTGGCGGGCGTTCCCTTGGCGAATTCCTTTTCTACGTAGGGTAGGTAGGCTTCGAGAATGGCTTTGCGGGATGAAACAGTGGACGGAGATTGCTTCGCGACTATGTCGCTCGCAATGACACTGCTTGTGTGGAAAATCCGCTCGTCGGCATCCCGCAGGAACCAGGGGTTTTCGTAGGCTTCACGGCCCACCATTACGCCGTCTAAGTCCTTCAGCTGTTCTTCTACCTGGTCCAGGGTTCTTATGCCGCCGTTCAGGGAGATGTTCAACTGAGGCATCTCAGCCTTCAGCTTGTGGACAAATTCATATTTCAGCGGCGGGACTTCCCGATTTTCTTTGGGAGAGAGCCCCTTTAGCCAGGCCTTACGAGCGTGAATGATGAAAATGCGGCAACCCGCATCGGCGAGAGTCCCGATAAAGTCCCGGAAGAACTCCCAGGAATCAAACTCGTCAACGCCGATGCGGCATTTGATGGAGACGGGAATAGAGACGGCGTCTTGCATGGCCTTGAAACAGTCGGCCACCAGATTCTTGTCCTTCATGAGGCAGGCGCCGAAGTTTCCGTTCTGGACACGGTCCGATGGGCATCCGCAGTTCAGGTTCACTTCGTTGAATCCGGCACGCTCTACCAGCTTACTTGCCTCCGCAAGTTCGTTAGGATAAGAGCCACCAAGTTGAAGAACTGCTGGGAGTTCGCAGTCTTCGTGTTCCAGGCCGTTCGTGACGGTCGGTGCAGTCCAGCATGGGGGCGATGGAAAGACGGCGGTTGAAATCCAGATCCATACGGGCAAATATAGAATTTGCTATAATACTCACCATGAGATTGATTAAAAACATTGTTGTGGCGGGCGGGACCCACGGAAACGAGCGGACAGGTGTTCGCTTGGTGGAGAAGTGGATGGAACGCCCCGAATGCTACAGCACGTGTTGCCCTAGTGCCGAGGTGGAACTGGAGCTTTCGAACCCGGAGGCTATTCGGCTGAATAGGCGGTACCGTGATCACGACCTGAACAGGGCTTTCTCCCAGGTGTGCCTAGATGCTCAAAATGAGCCGCAGGAATACGAATTCCGTAGGGCTCGTGACAAGACCGACCTGCTACTAGATGTGCACAATACCGGATCCAACATGGGGCTCTGCCTGATTCTTTCGGCACGGGATCCCTTTACCATGAAGGCTTCCGCCGTATTGGCTCAGGAATTCAAGGACGTGAGGATCTATTACCAGCCCGAAGAACGGAGCATGTCGCCCTACTTTGGGACTGTGGCCAAGGCGGACGTGTGTATTGAGATTGGCCCCCAACAGCACGGGACACTGGATGCCCGCCTGTTTGAGGAGACGGAAAGTCTGGTGAAGCGTTACCTGGAACTTGCGGACGAATGGAACCGGGGCGAGCTGCAGAAGCGTGCCCCGATCCAGGTGGAAGTTTTCACCCAGCTGCGGGACTTGGGTTACCCCAAGGCCTGGTCTCTGTCTCCCATTGAAGCCATGATCCACCCGGACTTGTTGGGTCGTGACTTCTGCGAGTTGAAGAAGGGCGACAAGGTTTTCCGCACCTTCGATGGCAAGGACATTTTGTACGAGGGTGAAGCGGATGGACGGACCAGCGTGTGGCCCATCTTTATCAATGAACCCGCCTATTACGAGAAGGACATTGCCATGAGCCTTACGGTAAGAAGCGTGGAGGAGTGGTGACTTTAATGAATGATGTGAAGTGTGTAGTGTGAGATTATTCTTTCCCATTACACATTT
>CACZII010000280.1 GCA_902781185.1 Fibrobacter succinogenes | reverse complement strand
CAAAAAGTCAAGGGAGGACGTTATGAAATTCGGCTTTTCTGCCACATCAGTCATAAGGGTTTCCTCACAAAATTCGGCCAAAAAGATAGAAAAAACGGGGATTTTGGAGGAATTTGGCCCTTTCAAAAAATGAAAAAAGGCTCCATTTAGACAGGACGTTCTCACGCCCCTACGGCAGGCATTTTCGGTAACTCAATGAGAGTCAAGCAATTAAGTTTTTACTCGGCCCAATGGTTGCCGTTATAGTTCTTGGCGGTATCGGCATCCATGCCAATCTGGCGCACCAGATCCTCAATGCTGGCAAACTTTTTCTCGGGCCGCAAATAGGCCAAAAGATCCAAAGAAAGGGCCTTTCCGTAGATGTTTTCGTCAAAATCCAGGATGTAGGCCTCGATGGCCAGCTGGTGATTCCCGGTAGAAGGCTGCATACCGATGTTCACCACCGCCCGGAAAATCCGTTCAGAGTCCAGCCGTGCCGAAGCCACGTACACACCGGTCTTGGGCAAGAACTTGTAAGGTTCCACCTGGAGATTCGCCGTAGGGAACCCGATGGTATGCCCAAGGCGCTTGCCCTCCACCACCATTCCAGACAGGCGGTAAGGCCTTCCCAGGTAAGTCTGGGCGCGATCCACATCACCATTCAAAAGGGCGTTTCGTACCGCCGAAGAACTGACACGCTCCCCCTTGTAAAGCACAATAGAAAGCATCTGGGTAGAAAGCTCAGGGAACGCCGCCGTGATAGTCTCGTAGTTGCCCTTGCCACCGGCACCAAAGCAATGGTCATGGCCAAAGAACATGGAACACACGCCACGCTTCTCAATCAGCTCTTTGCGAACAAATTCATCAAAGGGGAGCCTTGCCAGTTCCTTCGTAAAGGGCATCACCAAAAATTCAAGGCCCAGGCTCTCCACGAATTCACGCTTTTCCTTGGTGGTGGTAAGGAGCAAGGGATCGCCGGGTTCACGGAGCACGTAATTGGAATGGGGCTCAAACCCATGGTTATAGCGCGCTTTTTCATCATCCTAGCAGACATCCATTCCTTTCATTGTCATGCCCGACTTGATCGGGCATCACCTTCTCGCTACTCATCTCCACCCAGAAAATACTTGGGCCAAATTCGCCCTGGTTCAAACCTGCAGAGGGAGAGAACCTCTCCGTTTTCTCGGGCCACAAACACATAGCCCTCGGGCCCTACACCTTCCACATTGTTTTTCCAGGGAAGCCAATTGCCTCTCCTAATTACCGCCAAGCCGTCTTCTGCAAGGCGTAACACAGGATAATCTAGAACTTTATCCACTGGCACCAGGTTTTCGGCCGTAAGGTTTTCGCCCTTGACCGCTCTATCCAGGGTGATGTTCCCAATTCTGTGACGGCGTATCAGAGAAACGCAGCCGTAAGTTCCAAGGGCACGGGCCAAATCGCGCCCAAGAGACCTGATGTAGGTTCCCTTGGAACAGACGCATTCCAAGTCAAAAGTGGCAAAGCACTTTCCGCTGCAGCCTTCGGTAACGCCGCCCTCCCCCACAATTTTCAGGGATTCAATGTGGATACGGCGAGGCTTCATCTCGAAATCCTTGCCCCGTTCCGCCCAGTCGCTGGCACGGCGCCCGTCAATTTTCACGGCGCAATAACGCGGAGGAATCTGGTCAATGTCGCCGATAAACTGCGGGAGGATGGATTCGAGGGCGGCGCGGTCTGCCACATGGCTCCTATCGCCTTCGGCGACCACGTCGCCGTCCCATTCCAATTTGTAGAAAAGACCCTTTTCAGCGGGAAAAGGGCCTTGAAAGAAGTATCACCGGGATTCTTGTCCAGCAGGACAAATCCAGAAGGAGTCAAGCTAGAGTTCCCCCTTCTGTTTTAGCTCGGTGAGAATTTCCTCGATGCGCATGGCGTGTTCCAGGTTCTCGTCCAGAACAAAGTTCAGCTCCGGAATTTTCCGAATCTTGAGGGCCTTGCCCAGAACGCCACGGATAAACCCGGCGGAGTTGTTCAGCCCCACCAGGGTGTCACGCTTTTCTTTGTCAGTGCCCATCACAGACACGAGAATCTTCGCATAGCTCAAATCCTCGGTGATGTTCACTCGGGTAATGCTGGCAAGGCTGCTCACGCGAGGGTCCTTCAGACCCTTCTGCAGGAGCTTCCCGATTTCCTCGCGGAACTGTTCGTCTAATCTGTCGGTTCTACGACTCATTAGGCGTCCTTCTCCTCGGCAGCCTTCTTAGCCTTCTCTTCGGCTTCTTCGCGGGCCACATCCTTCAGAGTACGAGCAACAGTAACTTCCTTGAAGAAGATCAGGCTATCGCCTTCCTTGATATCGTCGTAACCCTTGAGGCCGATACCGCATTCGAAACCGCGAACAACGGTCTTCACGTCGTCCTTCATGCGCTTGAGAGACTGGACCACGGTGGTTCCCAGTTCCACGCCATTGCGGTACACGCGAACATGGCTTGTGCGGTCCACTTCGCCGTCGGTAACCATACAGCCGGCGATAAGGCCAACCTTCGGAATCTTGAACACCTGGCGGATTTCGGCTTCGCCAACAAGTTCTTCCTTGAGGGTGGGCTTCAACAAGCCTTCCACGGCATTCTTGATATCTTCGATACAGTCGTAAATCACACGATAGTTGCGGATTTCGATACCTTCCTTCTGGGCCATTTCGCGCACGGAGAGCGAGGGCATCAGGTGGAAGGAAATAATGATAGCCTGGGCAGTTGTAGCAAACAGGATATCGGAATCCGTAATGGCACCCACACCCTTGCGGATGATGTTCACCTTCACTTCCCTGTTGGAAAGCTTTTCCAGAGAAGAGGCCAGAGCTTCGGCAGAACCACCCACGTCGGCCTTG
>CACZII010000279.1 GCA_902781185.1 Fibrobacter succinogenes | reverse complement strand
CCTGCGGGACCATTCCTTCAACAAGGTGGCGATTCTCGCTCGGACGGTGGAATCTTACCGCGGACGGCAGCAGGAATTCCGGGAGATGCTGGACTTTCTGAAAACCTTGCCCTTCTACTTGGAAACAGACCTTTTCCGGGCGCAGCATGCCTGTTATGACGCCGAGTGCGTGCAGGCCTTGCGTGATGCGGGCATTACTTGCTTTGCCGACGGGAACTTTGACGAACTGATTGCCCGGGCCTGCGACAGCCACAATGAATTTGAGGATTCCCTGTTCCACCCTCTGGATATCTTGCTGAAGGGCCCCGAGATGGAGCTGCCTGCAGGCGGGACCTTCCGGGACGGTGAAGGCGTGGTGCGCAAGAAGATGCGGCTCCGCTGGTGGATTGACCCGAAGAACGCTACCCTGAAGGATATGGCGCTTCAGCCTGGTGTGGAATTTTCAGACGAACCCGTTCCAGAGTCCATTCGGTCTCGCAAGTTCTACGGTGAAAACGAAAGGCCCGTATTTTTCGGACACTACTGGCTTAAAGGCGAGCCGGCCCTTATCCGCAAAAACGTGTGCTGCCTGGACTACAGCATCGGGAGTTTTTTCGGGCATGGCCGTATGGCGGCCTACCGCTTTGACGGAGAGCAAACCCTTGATGCCTGCAAGTTTGTGTGGGTGGAGGGATCCTGATGTTGCAAGTGGCGAGATTCTGCGGGTCTCTTAAGGTGACCGTGTTCTTACTGGTTGCGTTCCTTTTGGTCATATTCTGGGGCGTCTTGGGACAGGCAAACGCCGAGGCCGCCGGAATGCCGGCTTCCTTTGCAGTGGATCGTTTTTTCAGGAGTTATTTCGTCTGGGTCTTTGACGTGGTTCCCGTGCCTGCCATGAAGGGCCTTTCGGTGCTGGCCTCTATCCACTTGATTCTTTCCATGATTTTCCGGATGCCCCGGGGTAGGCGTTATGCGGGCCTTTACGGAATCCATGTGGCCCTGCTTTTGCTTTTGGTAGGGAGCCTTGTGGGAAGTGGCGTTCAGATGCGGTACAATGGCTACAAGAATGTGGCACCAGAATCCGTTCCTGAAACCTCTGGTGTGTTGACCATGTTCCCCGCCGGCTGGACTTACCATGTGGAATATCGCGGGCGTTTTCCCATGTCGCCCAAGTCCTCCATTGATCTCTATACGGTAACCTACGACCCCTTCCGTTTTGTGCCGTACCTGTTTGCGTTCTTGTTGCTTGTGAGTCTTGCCTATTTCTACGTTGGCGTTATGATAGGGAACCGCAAAAAAATATGACCCGACTGCCGTTCCCGAAAATACTCACACTTCTCCTGCTCGCCTTTGTGACGATGACGTGGGCGTCTGCGCGGCCCATTCCTCGGACGGAATTGCGGGGCTCGGCGACGGCGGTTGTGTACCAGGGAGAAGTCCGGCCCTTTGCCTCTTTTGCGCGAGATGTGCTGGACAACTTTTCAGGGAAGGTGTCCTACCGGTGCAAGGACGGCGAAGCTGACCGCTGCCCACGTAAGATGCAGGCTACCGAGGTGGTCCTGGGAATTGTGAAGAATGCCCCCCAAAGTCGGGACTGGAAACTTTTCAAGGTCTTGCGAAGCGACGTTTCGGAGGCCTTGCACTTGCCGCCAGGCGAACGTTACGTGAGTTACGGCCAGTTGCAGCCTGCCCGGGACCTGCTGGAACTTTACGCCAGCCGAGATGACGGTCATGCCGCTACTCTGGAGATGAAACGGCTCTACGAAAATATCCAGCTGTTCGAGACCCTGGGAGATAGCGCCCGGGTGAAGGAGCTTTTCACCCTGGCAGAACCCGCCCAGGCAGAAAGTGGCCCCACGGTTCGGCGGGTCAATCTGGAACTGGCCTATTACTTTGCGGACCCTGTGCTGTGGGCCTTCGTGGCGGCATTTGTCGGGTTCTTGCTTTCCCTTTTGAACCTGAATTTCAAGAAGACGGCTTTGGACCGAGCCGCCAACGGGGCGGGCCTTGTGGCCTCGGTAATTCTGGTCTTGACTCTTGCGGTGCGCTTTGCCGTGACGGGCCACCCGCCTATGGCGAATTTGTACGAAATTATCTTGTGGGTGGCCCTGCTATTGGAGGCTTTCGAAGTAGTGGCATTTTTCCGGTGTCACCGTCGCCAGTTCTCCCTGATGGTGCCTATCGCCTTCGTGGCGGCCCTGCTGCTGTTCTTTGCGCGGTTCGTGCTGGAAACCGGCGATGCCTTCCGGGCGCTGCCCGCCATCTTGAATTCTGCGGTTCGTGCTGGAAACCGGCGATGCCTTCCGGGCGCTGCCCGCCATCTTGAATTCTTCGGTGTTCCTTACCCTCCACGTGTTTACCATCGCCATGGGCTTTGCGGGCATGATTCTTTCGGGAATCGTGGCCCATGTGGCCCTGTTCCGTTTTTGCGGTAAGGAAATCCCCCGAGATGAACCTCTTATGTCCCTGCTTTACGGCACCCTGGTTTTCGGTTCGGTCCTGACCATCGTGGGGACTCTTTTGGGAGGCGTGTGGGCGGACTTTGCCTGGGGGCGTTTCTGGGGGTTCGACCCCAAGGAATGCGGAGCCCTCTTTGTAATTCTTTGGGCCATGCTGGGTTTACACCTG
>CACZII010000278.1 GCA_902781185.1 Fibrobacter succinogenes | reverse complement strand
AACATGATGTTCAGCAGTAAGGCAAGGCCTTACCACCTGGACCCCATCATGGAAAAAGCGCTGAACACCCTTTTGATTGTACACGCCGACCACGAGCAGAACTGCTCCACCTCTACCGTGCGTATGGTGGGCAGCTCCCAGGCCAACCTGTACGCCAGTATATGCGCAGGCATCTGCGCCCTGTGGGGCCCGCTCCATGGCGGTGCCAACCAGGCCGTTCTTGAAACGCTTCTCCGTATCCAGAACAGCGGCATGACCATCGAGCAGGTGATGGAAAAGGCCAAAGACAAGAACGACCCGTTCCGTCTTTCCGGATTCGGTCACCGGGTGTACAAAAGCTACGACCCTCGTGCAAAAGTTTTGAAGAAGCTCATGGGCCAGGTGTTCGAACACGAACACATCAACGACCCGTTGCTAGAAATCGCGCTGAAGCTTGAAGAAGCCGCCCTGAAGGACGACTACTTCATCGCTCGTAAGCTCTACCCCAACGTGGACTTCTATTCTGGAATCCTGTACAGGGCCATGGGCATTCCCACCAACATGCTCACCGTGATGTTTGCCATTGGACGCTTGCCCGGATGGATCGCCCACTGGAAAGAAATGCACGACGACCCGAATTCCAAGATCAACAGGCCCCGCCAGATTTACGTGGGCGAAACGGCCCGCCCCTGGATCGATCGAAACAAACGATAAGAAGTCCCTTTAAAGGAGATGCCCGCTCAAGGCGGGCATGACAATTGAAAAAATCCTCGGTTTTAAGCCGAGGATTTTTTTGACGTTGGCCCCGGTACTGCGACCGGGGTGACAGACAGGAATACCCACGCTGAAGCGGATCAGATCAGGTGCGACACCTGCTTCAATGAGCTGTTCATCGCTGAGCTGACGGTGCGTGTGGCTTGCCGGGTGCAGCACGCAGCTGCGAGCATCGGCCACGTGGGTCACGATGCAAATCATCTTGAGGCTATCCATAAACTGGATGGACTTTTCACGACCGCCCTTGATGCCGAACGTGAGAACTCCGCACGGGAGGCCACCCTTGAACTGCTTCTGGGCGAGTTCGTAGTACTTATCGCCGACCAGGCCGGCATAGTTAACCCAAGCAACCTTCGGGTGATTCTTGAGGAACTTGGCGCAAGCGAGAGCGTTTTCGCAATGGCGCGGCATGCGGAGGTGCAAGGTTTCGAGACCCACGTTCAGGAGGAATGCGTTCTGCGGAGACTGGATGGAACCGAAGTCGCGCATGAGCTGTGCGGTCGCCTTTGTGATGTAGGCGCCCTTGCCGAAAGCCTTGGTGTAGGCGAGACCGTGGTAGCTGGGGTCCGGTTCGGTGAGGCCCTTGAAACGGTCGTGGTTAGCTTCCCAGTCAAAGTTGCCGCTATCCACAATGCAGCCACCCACAGCCATGGCGTGTCCGTCCATGTACTTGGTAGTGGAGTGCGTCACGATGTCTACGCCGAATTCGATGGGGCGGCAGAGTATGGGGGTCGGGAACGTGTTGTCCACAATCATCGGAACGCCGTGCTTGTGAGCGATGTCAGCAAAGCGCTTGAGGTCAAGCACCTTGCCCGCCGGGTTTGCCACCGTCTCACCGAAGAAACACTTGGTGTTCGGACGGAAAGCCTTTTCAATTTCTTCGTCGCTGGCATCCTGGTCAACGAACGTGCATTCGATGCCGAGCTTCTTCATCGTCACGGAGAAGAGGTTGCTCGTACCGCCATAAATAGCAGAAGTGCTAATAAAGTGGTCGCCGGATTCGCAGATGTTGAAAACGGCGTAGAAGTTGGCGGCCTGACCGGAGCTCGTGAGCATGGCGGCGACACCACCTTCGAGGGCTGCGATCTTGTTAGCGACAGCGTCGTTGGTCGGGTTCTGCAGACGGGTATAGAAATAGCCCGAAGCCTTCAGGTCGAACAAGTCGGCCATATCGTTGGTGGTCTCGTACTTGAACGTGGTGCTCTGGTAAATAGGGAGAACGCGGGGTTCACCGTTCTTCGGCTGCCAACCGCCCTGAATGCAAAGAGTTTCGATTTTAGACATATATGATAAGCCTCTTGTTAGTTATCGGTTTTAAATATAGCAAAAGGCCTTTCATTCCGTCAATGCATTTATG
>CACZII010000277.1 GCA_902781185.1 Fibrobacter succinogenes | reverse complement strand
GGTTTTTGCGGGGGAGTCCTCTGCTGATTCCGCTACTGTCGCTGCTGTCGCCGATTCTACGGCGCCTTTCCGTGTAGACAAGGTTCGTTACCACATCGGTGATGCCTTCGACGATTCCAAGTACCACACCAAGTACGACAAGTGGGCCTACGACCTGCTGAATGTCATCCATATCGAGACTCGCGAGGCCACTGTCCGCAAGTTGCTCCTGTTCAACGAGGGCGATGTGGTGGACCTGAACCTGATGCTGGAATCGGAACGTTTTTTGCGGGATCAGAGTTTTCTGTCGGATGCAAGTATCGAGGTGAATCGCGAGGGGGACTCTACCTTCGTGGATGTGCACACCAGCGACAACTGGACCTTGACGCTGCCTTTCAGCATTGGTTTTTCGGGCAGCGAATGGAGTTACGACAACCTGAACTACGGAATCGGCATCCAGGAGAGCAACTTCCTTGGCTTAGGGCAGAAGGTGGGTTTCTACTACGGCCACAACGAATTCCGCGACATGTGGCAGGCGGAGTATTCTGACCCGCACTTCCTTTTCCGCTACAACCATTTGGACTTTCTCTATAGCTACAACACCGACGGCTACCTGGCCAGCTGGCAGATGTACGTGCCTTTCTTGAGTCGGGGCGTGAACCAGTGGGCCTATACCTTGGCGGGTCTCAAAAACAAGCGGTTTGCCTATTATTATGGAAGCGGGGACTTGCCTCGGGGAGCTTTGGCAAGATTCTCAACCTATCTGCTTACCACGCCTCACATAGTTGTGTATGAGCTTGGCGTGGAAGATGCCGACTTTGTCCAGTCTAGCGCGGACGAGGCCGTTGCGAAGAACAATACGGTAGTAAAATTAGACGAGGAAAAGGCGAATAAGCTGAAGGCCTTCCGGTCCGGAATTCTTACGAAGGATACCCTGGAATACAACGGCGAAGAGACGGTGAAGCTCTTGAAGGTGGAGGACTTTATCGAGGACTCCCTGAGTTTTCGGTTTAGCCGTTCCTTTGGCGGTACCCAGCGCAAGTTCTACCTAGGGGCCACCTACGATTACCACCGGGAGACTGCGGAAGAGGGTCGCTTGTACCGTTACCTGTTCACCCATAACGACATGACCTATGTCATTGATTCTACTGCGGCGTGGGATTTGTGGCTACCGAAGCGCAAGGATTCCCGTCTGGGCGCTTACGTGATGTGAGGATGTGGACAAGGGATTCTCCCTGAAGGCGCAACTCTCCAAGAACTACGAGCAGTTGGGTTCCGACAACAACGATATCCGCCTGGACTTTTGGACCAACCTGTATCTGGGTGGCGGCTGGAACCACCTGACGCTGCAGACCCAGATGTACTACTATCTAGATCACGGGGAGCGCAGGGATTTTTATGGACGGGTGAACGGGGAATACATTTTCCATCCGAACAACACCTTCTCTACGGCACTGACGGGCTTGGTGGATTTATATGATGATGCCCGACTGGGCTATCAGCTTTCATTGGGCGGATCTGATGGCTTTGTGGGGTTCCCCACGGGTTACTACACGGGGCAGGCTAGAGTTTACGGAAGCCTGGAACAGCGTTATTTTGCGGATTTTGAGATTGCGACCCTGGTGCCCGTGTTTGTGGCCTTTGCATCTGTGGGGGAGACGGCTTGGAAGCTGGATGACATCAACCGCAAGGACTTGATTTACGTGCTTGGATTCGGGGCCCGGTTTATCCAGACCAAGTCCATCAGCAGATTGGTGAACAAGCTGGACGTAAGCTTCCCCATGAACGGGGAGCGCAAGGGAACACCCCATTTCTCCATCACTACGGCTTATACGTTGTAGTTGACGGGATAAAGGTTTGAGAGGATATTGTGGCTGACGAGATTGAAGAAAAAGTCCAGGCGAATGTGCAGTCGAAGGTCCGCAAGATCAAGAACACGATTCTCCGGGTGGAAATTGTTATCGGCGTTATCGCCGTGGCCTTCGGCATCGGCCTTACGATTTTGGTGTGGGGCGAAGGATTTTTCCCGGGTGCTATCATGCTGGTGATGACGGGCCTTATCAATATCTTCCTAGCGGTAAAGGAACTGGTGGACCCGACGGACGGGATTTTCCATTGGCAGCCGCTTTTCTTCATGATCGTGCGGCGTGCCATGTTCTTCTTGAACGTGGTGCTTACGTCCCTGGTCGTGGGGACCATGACTCAATTGTTGGGTTAATGCACGCCGTCTTCGTTGACGACGGGTTTTTCAGCATACCAGGCTTGTATTTTTTCCTTGGCAGTGTCGTCGAAGGATGTTTCGTCCTTGAGGATGTGGGCCGCGGTTTCCAATGTCTGTGAAATCAGTTCCTGGTCGGCAATCCAGTCGAACCAGCGGAACACCCAGGCGCCGCTCTGTTCGTTTCCTTCCAGGTTGCCCGCTCCGCGGGTCTGCAGGTCCAGCTCTGCAATCTCGAAACCGTCTTCTGTGGCGGCGAATTGAGTAAGCCTTTCCATACTGGTGTCGGCAGCGTCTCCTTCGGGCTGCATCAAGAAGCACCAGGCTTCTTGATTGCCGCGACCCACGCGGCCCCGCAGCTGGTGCAGCTGCGACAGCCCGAATCTGTCGGGCTGGTCGATGACCATCAGGTTCGCGGCGGGCACATTCACGCCCACCTCGATGACGGTGGTGGCCACTAGAATTTGGGTTTTGCCCGCCGCGAAACGCCCTATGATGGCGTCCCGGGTGTCTTCATCCATTTGGCCGTGGACGCCTTCTACGGTAATCTGCTTGTCAAAGGCGCGGAGCTCGGCCACGATGTCGTCTACGCTTCGGGCGCCACCCTCGTCTCCGGACTCTACGCGGCTTGCAATCCAGTAGCACAGGTTTCCTTTCAGGGCCTCGCCGCAGATGAACTTCTTCATGGAGTCCCGCTTTTCGGGCCCTACCAGGCGGGTCTTGATGGGCTTGCGGCCTGCTGGTTTCTCTTTGATGGAGATGACCTTCAGGTCGCCATACAGCGTCATGGCGAGGCTCCTAGGAATGGGCGTGGCGCTCATGACCAGCATGTCGGGGAAGTTCCCCTTAGAAAGCAGAGCTTCACGCTGTCCTACGCCAAAGCGGTGCTGCTCGTCGATAATGACAAAC
>CACZII010000276.1 GCA_902781185.1 Fibrobacter succinogenes | reverse complement strand
CCAACGATGACTTGCTGGCGGTGGTTGTATTCGCGCTTGACGTAGCTCGGATTCTCTTCGTTGAGTTCCTGGAGGGTTGGCCCCTGGTTCAGTTTGGTCGAATCAACACCGTAGAGTTCCGCCGCTTCTTCATCGGTCATGTTCAGCGTACTGACATAGGCGCTGTCGTACTTGTCGAGCTTGTCTGCGGCAAAAGACGCCCCTGCGGACAGGAGCGCTATAACCACAACAAGAACGAACTTTCTCATTATTCCTTCGCGAGCTTGTCAAGGATCTGGTTCACGAGGCCCGGATTGGCCTTACCGCCGGACTTGCGCATGGTCATGCCCACGAGGAAGCCCTTCAGGGCCACCTTGCCGGCCTTGAATTCGGCGAACTGGGCGGCATTTTCGGCACAGACGGCGCGGACCACTTCTTCGATGGCACCGGTGTCGGTCACCTGCACGAGGCCCTTTTCCTTCACGATAGCTTCGGGATCCTTGCCGGTTTCGAACATCTCGGCGAAGACCGTCTTAGCAATCTTACCGTTGATGGTGTTGTCGGCAATGAGGTTCACGAGTTTGCACAGGTCTTCGGGCTTAATCTTGAGGGCATTGAGGCCACCTTCAAGTTCCTTCACCTTGGCCAAAAGTTCGGTAATCACCCAGTTGGCCAGTACCTTGCCGTTCTTGCAGTGGGTGGCGGCGGTGTCGTACCATTCGCTCACGTCGCGGTCTTCGGTAAGCACCATGGCGTCATATTCGGAGACACCGAAGTCATCCATGAAGCGCTTGCGGCGGGCATCCGGCAGTTCCGGAAGCGTGCGACGGATTTCTTCCACAAAGGCCGGGTCGGTCACGAGACGGACCATGTCCGGTTCCGGGAAGTACTTGTAGTCGTGAGCGTCTTCCTTGGAGCGGATGACGATGGTCTTGTCCGCATTGGGGTCGTAACGCTTGGTGCACTGCTCCACTTCCTTACCGGCATCGAGGGTCGAGGCCTGCAGGTTCATTTCGCAGTACAGGGCCTTCTCGAGGTTCGTAAAGCTGTTCAGGTTCTTGATTTCGGCGCGGATACCGAAGGTCGCGTCTTCGCTCTTGCGCAGAGAAATGTTGCCGTCGCAGCGCATGTTGCCGTTTTCCATGTTGGCGTTCGAAACGCGGGTGTATTCCAGCGTCTGCTTGATCTTCTTCAGCACGAGCACCGCTTCTTCGGGGCTACGGATATCCGGTTCGGTCACGATTTCGCAAAGCGGCGTACCGCAGCGGTTCGCATCAAAATGGGAATCGGTCGGGCTCATGTCGTGGATGAGCTTGCCGGGGTAATGCCCACGCGCTTCTTGGTGCCGTCTTCCTTGACGATTTCGAGCCAGCCGTTCTTGCAAATCGGGTGGTCGTACACCGGAAGTCCGCCCGTCTGGGTAATCTGGTAGCCCTTCGGCAGGTCAGGGTAGAAGTAGTTCTTGCGGGTCCACATCGCGTTCAGGTCGATTTCGCAGTTCAGGGCTAGCCCTAAGCGAATGGCGTATTCCACGGCCTTCTTGTTCGGCACGGGCATTGCACCCGGCATACCGAGGCAAACGGGGCAAACGTGCTTGTTCGGGGTCGTATTCACTTCGATTTCGCAGCCGCAGAACATCTTCGTCTTTGTCGCGAGCTGGCAATGGATTTCAAGACCGATAACAGGACAGTAGTTGGACATATAAACTCCGTAATTTCGGAGGGAAAGATAGAAAAAATAAGGATTTATGCCCTAAATCTCGTCTAGTGTAACGACGGAAATATCCGTCGCATCGCGGAAGGCACTACATTCCGTCACAATGCAATCAGCGCCCTTCACAAAGGCCGTAGCAAGCCGCAGGGACTCCCCCTCGGTCAGCTTATGATTTGAACGGGTTGCAGCCGCAAAAAGTTCCGCCGCCTTTACGGAAATCTCGGGATTTACGTCACAGCAGACCACGTTGGCCGAATTCTCGAAACACCCTCGTGAGCAGAAAAAGCCTGCTTCGAGATTTCAAACAAAGTAACAGAAGATACGAGAATGGTCAAATTCTTCTCATAGGCCAAGTCCAACACCTCGGACACAGAACTGTAGTAATCCGGATGCATCTGCAAGAGCCGCACCAGGGGCTGCGTGTCAAGAAACAAAATTCGGGACTGTTGGATAGCCTTATTCATCTAATCCAAAAATAAACAAACTTTCCGAACCTCGTCAACGAAACCTTTTATTTTTGATAAAAAATGCCCTTTTCTTGCTGTTTTCGCCATTTTGCCTTGACAAAAACACCAAATTTTACTATATATGGGCATACCTCGACGCGGGGTGGAGCAGTTGGTAGCTCGTCGGGCTCATAACCCGAAGGTCGCAGCGTTCAAGTCCTGCCCCCGCTACTAAAAAGACTCGGTT
>CACZII010000275.1 GCA_902781185.1 Fibrobacter succinogenes | reverse complement strand
CCGCGCCCCGCTGGCGATGGCTTCGGCGGCCTTTGCCCTGATGGTATCGTAGTTCCAGTCGTAGGCGGTGGGGCTGTCCTTCTTGATTTTGGAGAAGGCGCAAAACTTGCAATGCAGAATGCAGACGTTGGTGTAGTTAATTTGTCTGTTATTGACCCAGTAGACATTCTTTCCGTGGCGGCGTTCCTTTTCGGCGCAGGCCATGGCGCACAGCTCCTTCAGGGGGGCGTTGTTGAAAAGGTCTAGGGCTTCTGCTTCTGTAATGCGGGACATAACGACTACAAATATTTCAGGGCTTCGGGGATAAGGGCTGCCGCGTCGGCGCTGTCGCCCAGGTTTTCGTAGGCCTTGGCCACGGCCTTTTCTGCCGCCGGGTCCTTGACTCCCAGGGTGTGCAGAGCCAGCACCGCTTCCATCTTGGCGCCGGTGAGAACGCCCATGCCTGTGACGCCCGAGCCTTCCACGTTCCCGAGAGCCTGGAGCATGGCGGCCGCACGGTCCTTGAGGGTGAGCACCATCTGTTCGGTGGTCTTCTTGCCAAGACCCTTGATTTTACCCAGGGCGCTCTTGTTGTCGCTGGCGATCATGTTCAAGAGGTCGGCTGGGGCAACCCCGCTCAGAATCCGCTGGGCCATCTTGGGGCCCACGCCGTTCACGTCCAGGAGCATCAGGAACAAATCCTTTTCGGCCTGGTCCGCAAATCCGAAGAGGGTCATGGAATCTTCCCGGACCACCAGGTTCGTGTACAGCAGCACCTCGGCGTTTTCGTCGGGGAGCATGCCGCCCGTGCGTGCGGAGATGTTCACCCCGTAGCCGATGCCCGCCACGTCTACCACCGCGAAGGTGGGGCTTTTCTGAATCAACTTTCCACGAATCTGCTCAATCATGCCTTGTCCTTTAGTTCTGCCTGCTGGTCCAAAAGTCTCTGGGGGTATTCAGGGTCCAGTTCCCTGCGTTCTTCCAGGCGGCGCTGCATCTCTTTGGTGAGGGCCACCACCTGTGCGCCCTGGTGGCCGTCCAGGTAGGGTTCTACGGAAATGGTTTCCAGCACGTCCAGGTAGAAATGGTACTGTTCTCTGGGGTGGTAGCTTACCAGCTTGTCGTGCTTGCGAAGCCCGATAATCTCGTTTCCGCCAAAGTAGATGGGCACGATGTCGCGCTTGCAGCCGATGGCGAACCTGGCCGCTCCCTTCTTGAAGTCCTTCGGGGAAGATGATGAGGTTGTTCCCTTGGTCTGTGGTGCGTTTCACTTCCATCATCTGCTGGTCGAAGGATTCTGAATTGAGGATGTAGATGGAATTCACGATTCCGGAGACAAAGCGGTTCTTGCCGAGAGCCCCCTTCACGATGCAGTCGGCGTTGGGGATGATGGAAAACAGCAACACCACGTCTAGCAGGGAAGGGTGGTTGGCGATAATAATCTTGGAGTGGAGTCCCTTGAGGCGTTCACGGTGTTCCACCTTGAATTTGGAACCCCTCAGCAACACCAGCTGCCAGATGAGAATCTTGAGCGCGATGTGGATGGCGTAACGGGCCCACCGGCTGAAGCGTTTTCTTGAAAAACCTGAAAAAAGAAACAGTGTCGGGAATACCACTGACGCCTGGACAAGACTACCTAACCCGAAAAAGAAGAAGGTCTGCAGCTTGACGTAGGTGCGCCAGATATAGGCGATGCGTTGAAAAAAAGTCATGTCAGTTATGATGTAGCGTTTCTGTCTGGAAAGATAAAAAAAAACGGACAAACAAACTATATTTGGGGTGTATGAAGTTGTTTTTGGCAATGTCCCTCTGTCTTGCGCTGGCATCTACGGCCTTTGCCGATGTCTTTGCAAGTCCCCTGACGGCAGAACGTTCCAAGGACCTGACTCAGGTGCTTTCGGCCATGCAGTCCCAGAAGTACGTGCGGGGCAAGTTCAAGCAGGTGCGCACCGTCAAGAAGATTAATCGTGACTTTGTTTCTACCGGTGCCTTTACTATAGCGGATACTCTGGGCATTCTCTGGAACATGGAGAAGCCCTTTCCGAACCTTACCGCCATTACCCGTGACAAGATGCTCCAGAAAAACGCCTCCGGAGCGGTTTCCAAGATGGACATGAAGGACAACGTGGTGTTCAGCCAGGTTTCTCAGACCATCCAGGGAATCTTCTTGGGAAACAAGCAGATGCTGGAAGAGCGATTCCAGATTTTCTTCGAGATGGGCAAGGGGGGCGTCTGGACCATAGGCCTTGTGCCCAAGGAAAACGTCATCAAGAAGCAGATTTCGTCGGTGGTGCTCTCGGGTCACAAGTGGCTCGAGAAGGTGACCCTTACCGATGGTGACGGGAACCCTATCCTCTACGAGTTTTCGGAGGTGGCGGGCGGCATCACCCTCACGCCCGAAGAATCCGCCCTGTTGCGTTGACGGGAGCCTTGCAAACCCATGGATAAGCCCGAAAGAAAGCCGATGAAAAGATGGGGAATTTTCCTCTGGGGAATTCTGCACATCGCCGTCATCGCGCTAGGCTTAAACGCTGCCCCTTGGAATATCGATTCCAACCTTTTCTCCGTGCTGCCGACCTCCCAGAGAGCCCCTGACCTGGGTAACGCCGATGCCGAGCTTTCCCGCAGGACCATGGGCCAGATGACGGTGCTTATTGGTCACGCTGACTTCGAGAAGGCCAAGGCCGCTGCGGACGATTTCCACCGGG
>CACZII010000274.1 GCA_902781185.1 Fibrobacter succinogenes | reverse complement strand
CAAGGCCACCGGCAAGATTCAGAGTTTGCGTATCGCAAAATAAGTACACCCAAACACCCAATACCCCACCCTGGAACGTCTGTTCCAGGGTGATTTTTTATATTTTCACTTAGATGAAAGAGCCTGCGGAGCATAAGCAAGAAAAGGAAAAGTGTATCCTCGTAGGGATTGCTACTCCAAAGGTTCGCCCCTGGCTAGCCCAGGAACAGCTTGCGGAACTGGGCAGGCTTGCCGAGACCGCCGGAGCCATTGTCACAGCCACATACCTGCAGCGAGTCCAGAACTTTAGCCCCGCCACCCTCATCGGCGAGGGCAAGGTAGAAGAAATCAAGCATGCACTTACCCAGCTGGACGCCAAGATGGTGGTGTTCGACGATGACCTTTCGGGTTCCCAGGTGCGCAACCTGGAACAGCGACTGCCGGGAATCAAGGTGCTGGACCGTACAGGCCTGATTTTGGACATTTTCGCCAAGCACGCCATCACGGCAGAAAGCCGCCTGATGGTGGAAGTGGCTCAGCTCCAGTACATGATGCCCCGCCTCACTAGGGCCTGGACCCACCTTTGCCGCCAGCACAACGGAGGCATCGGCACCAAGGGACCCGGCGAAACCCAGCTGGAAACGGACCGGCGCATGATCCGCAAGCGCATCCAGGAGCTGAAAAAGAAACTTGCCAAAATCGAGGACGCTAGGGAAAGCCAGGCCGAAAAGCGTAACGACATCTTCCAGGTGGGAATCGTAGGCTACACCAACGCCGGAAAATCCACCCTGACAAACCGCCTCACCGGAGCAGACGTGTACGTAGAGGACAAGTTGTTCGCCACGCTGGACAGCACCACCCGTAAGCTCTACCTGGACGGAGAGAACATTATCCTTTCGGACACGGTTGGTTTTATCCGCAAGCTCCCCCACAACCTTATCGAGACTTTCAAGAGCACCTTGGGCGTAGCGGCCCATGCAGACTGTATTTTAGAGGTGGTGGATGGTTCCGCACCCGACTACCGTGAGCATCTGGAAGTGACCCACAAGACACTAGAAGGCATCATCGACGAAAGCACGCCCCGCATTCGGGTTTTCAACAAGGTGGAAATCGCCGACGAGGCACGCCGAACCGAACTTTTGCAGAACTACCCAGAAGCCATCCAAATCAGCGCCAAGGAGAATATCGGCATGGAGCGGCTCCGCAAGGAATTCAGGGACCAGCTGGAACGCTGGAAAGAACGCCGAACCGCCCGTGAGGCCGAAGAAAAGGAACGTGCCGAGGCGGCGTGGCCGGAGGTGTAAGGAATGTGGGGTGTGGAGTGAGAGGTGTGGGATGAATAAACAAGAGCTTAAAGAAAAATACGGCAAAAAGCGAGTGCCTCATGAATGGCGCGGTACGGACCGGTTCACCGCCCTCGTAACCACCTTCTTTGGCTCTGGAATGTCACCCAAGGCTCCCGGAACCATGGGAAGCCTCGCCGCGGCTGTAGTGGCCTACCCTATGGCCCTAGCGGCGAGTCAGAGTGGCGTTGCCTTTGTGCCGACAGGGACCATCGTGGCCTACCCATGGATTTTGGCGATCGCCTTTGGGCTTTTCCGCTTTTTCGACATCTTGAAGCCGCTGGGAATTCACCGGTTCGAGAAATTCCCCGGAGCCTGGGGCGTCATGGCCGACGACCTGCTGGGCGGAATCTATGCAGGGCTGCTGCTAATCCCGGTTTACTACGCGACGACACTCTGATTTTTCTATCTTTGAACCCGAAAATTTAAGAGGTAACCATGCTTTTCAATTTCGACATGATCCAGGGCGTGTATGCCCGCATTCCTGCCCGCGTTGAAGCTGCCCGCAAGCAGCTGGGCCGCGATGGCGCCGAGAACAGGACTTACGAGCGCGGCAAGGATTTTGCCGAATTCCACCCCGACCGCGTGGCCATGCAGGACGCTACCGCCCAGATGGCCCTGCTCCAGTTTACCACCGCCGGTAAGGCCCGCGTGGCAGTGCCGAGTTCCGTGCACTGCGACCACCTGATTATCGCTCGCGAAGGTGTCGAAAAGGACCTCCCGCGCGCCAAGGAAGAAAGCAAGGAAGTGTACGACTTCTTGCAGTCTGTCTCTGCCAAGTACGGCATTGACTGCTGGCTCCCGGGTGCAGGCATCATCCACCAGGTGGTGCTCGAAAACTACGCCTTCCCGGGCGGAATGATGATCGGAACCGACTCCCACACCGTGAACGCTGGCGGCCTCGGCATGCTCGCGATTGGCGTGGGCGGTGCAGACGCTGTGGACGCTATGGTCGGCCTCCCGTGGGAACTCAAGTACCCGAAGATGATCGGCGTGAAGCTCACCGGCAAGCTCCAGGGCTTCGCTACCGCCAAGGACATCATCCTCAAGCTCGCAGGCATCCTCAC
>CACZII010000273.1 GCA_902781185.1 Fibrobacter succinogenes | reverse complement strand
TTCGCTGCGCCAACCGTTCACCCGGTCCCTGAGCTGGCAGAAAATGCGGTATTCCAGCTCGTGGATGTTCACCTCGGCGTTGCTGATGACGGACTCGCACTCCTTCATCTCGGGAGTGATGTAGCGCTCGGCGTTGACGGTGGTCTGCTTGCGGATGTATTCGTCGGGAATGGGCTTGGTGGCCTTGGCCATCTGGGCCCGGGTAATCTCGATATAATAGCCGAACACCCTGTTGTAGCCCACCTTGAGGCTCGGGATTTCCAGGCGTTCACGTTCACGGCTTTCCAGGGAAGCAATCCACTGGCGCTTATCCTTGATGTCGGCGTTCATGGCGTCCAGTTCCACGTTGGCGCCTTCCCGAATCATGCCGCCTTCGCGAACCGTCAGGGGCAAGTCGTCGTTGAAATTCTGAAGGAGTTCCTCTCCCCTGCCTTTGGCCAGTTCCAGCACCTGACGGAACTGCTGGAACAGGGGGGAATGCAGCTCCCCAAGCACACGGGCCACCTTAGAAGCCTGGCACAGGGAGCGACCCATGCCCGCCAGGTCACGAGCGTTGGCGCGACCGCTCCCTACACGCCCCATCAGGCGTTCCATGTCCAGAATAGAGGTAAGGGATTCCTTCAGCTCGTCCAGAGCCATGGGGTTACCCACCAGCTCGGACACGGCGGCCTGACGTTCCTGAATCTTCGCCACCGAAATCAGCGGGTGGCTTACCCAGTCCTTCAGCACGCGGCCGCCCATGGCGGTAACGGTAAAGTCCAGAACAGAACACAAGGTGCTAGAATAATCGTCGGCGTTCAGCGGGCGGACCAGTTCCAGGTTCCTGAGGGTGCTGGGGTCCAGAGTCATGTAGTCGTCCAGATTCAAAATCTCGAGGCCCGTAAAGTGGGACAGCTCGGACTTTTTCTGGTTCATCAGGTACTGAAGAAGGGCTCCCGTCACCGCCGTTTCCCTATCGCGGCCATCTAGGCCAAGACCTACCAGGGATTCCACCTTGAAGTGGGCATACAGCACATCACGGGCCTGTTCCGCCGTAAA
The DNA here is from genome assembly GCA_902781185.1 of Fibrobacter succinogenes. GTDB lineage: Bacteria > Fibrobacterota > Fibrobacteria > Fibrobacterales > Fibrobacteraceae > Fibrobacter > Fibrobacter succinogenes_G. Next base: position 1,640 of record CACZII010000273.1, on the reverse strand, counting down.
CAAGAAGGCCGGGATTTCCGTAATCAGGATATTCTCGGAGCGGATAATGTCCATGATGCCGGTGGGAATCTGGCATCCTTCGGCAATGACCACTTCTTTGGGCATGCGTCTGCAGAACTCGCACTCGAAGGACTGCTCCGAACTCCGGCTCACCGCAAGGTAACCCGTAGTCACATCGGCAAAGGCGAACACCGCCTCCCCCGCTGTTTCCGCAGGCGTGTAGGCACAGAGGTAGTTGGCCTCCTTGGCGTTCAGGTTGGTCTCGTCCATGGCGGTTCCGGCGCTAATGATTTCCACCACGTCACGCTTGACGATTCCCTTAGCAAGCTTGGGGTCTTCTACCTGTTCGCAAATGGCTATACGATAGCCTGCGGCCACCATCTTGGGCACGTAGCGGTCCGCCGCATGGTGCGGAAACCCACAAAGGGGTGTCTCCCCCGCCGCCCCGTTGTTTCGGCTGGTGAGGGTAAGCCCCAAAATCTTGGAAGCAGCCCCAAAATCTTGGAAGCGACAACGGCATCTTCCTCGAACAGTTCGAAGAAGTCACCCATTCTAAAGAAAAGTATGCAGCCCGGATTCTGTTTCTTGATTTCGTAGTACTGCTGCATCAAGGGCGTAGCGGCCATCAGGTCTCTCCCATGGACAGCTCAATCTGGTCCGGAACTTCCTCGGGGGGCTTGGGCTCCTCCGGAGAACTTTCAGGAATCGAATACTGGGGCACCAGATTGCCCGCCTCCAGAAGTTCGCTGAATTCCCGCAAGCGGGGCAGGTCTTCGGGAATACGGTTAATCCCGAAATACTTCATGAATTCCTGGGTGGTCACGTAGGTGTAGGGGTTCCCCACGGTCTCCGCACGGGCTCCCAGAGAAATAAATCCCTTGTCCAGCAGGTTACGGATCGGGCCATCTACAGAAGCCACACCACGGACCTGTTCAATGGCGGCCTTGGTGATGGGTTGCTGGTATGCAATTACGGCCAATGTTTCCAGGGCCGCCTGGGAAAGCCTGCGGGCGTTGGCTTCGGGGAACAGCTTGCGCACCCAGGGGTAATACTTGGCACGGGTCCTAAAGCGGTAACCGCCGGCCTGTTCCACAATTTCGAAAGGAGACTGTATCTTGTTCAGGGAATCGTTGGCGGCAATCAGAGCCTCGGCCACGGTACGGGCATCCAAGAAATCCCCCAGGATTTCCCGCAACTTTTTCAGGGTCACGATATCCGGAGACGCAAAGACCAGGGCCTGGATAATGCGCATCAGGTCTTCGCGGCTTTCCACTTTCGGAAGTTCCGCCGATTCCTCGGCGGCATCTTCTGCATTCGGTACATTCTCACTCATGTTTTCGAAAATAGAAATTTAACAGGAGAATCAAGGCGCAGTCCGTCAAAACAAAGCTCAAGAGCCAGGTAAACGTGCCGTTCTGGAAGCCGTAACTGTGAAGCCCCACGCCCAGAAGGTTGATTCCGAACCAACAGAGGAAGGTGACCACCACGTTGAAGGCGTTGAACAGCACAAAGCCCCGGCCTGTCACCAGGCGCCCGGCACGCAGGTGTAAACCCAGCATGGCCCAAAGAATTACAAAGAGGGCTCCGCATTCCTTGGGGTCGAACCCCCAGAAACGCCCCCAGGCAAAGTCCGCCCACAC
>CACZII010000272.1:828-2450 GCA_902781185.1 Fibrobacter succinogenes | reverse complement strand
GAGGGTCAGGGAAAGGACTGCAAAAAGGGCCGTCCTCGCCCCCAGGATGGACCTGAAAAATGTGCGTAACGTGTTGATTTTTAACATTTTATGAATTTTTATTGCCCACATGGTTCAAACATAATGTATTTTATATACCTAGAAATTCCTTTTGGGAGTCTTTTATGAAGACAAAAATAATCTCTTTTCTCTGGCCCGCCCTTCTGTGCGCCATGACTCTTGCTACGGGCGCCTTCGCTGATACCGAGGCCGGCTTCTACGAAAAGGACCATATTCACGGCTTTATCTCTATCGGTGCCGACTACCGCGGCATGTTCTCGGAATACCAGAACTATGTGAACAGGACGGCCTTCCTGAACGGTTACCACAAGGACCCGTCGGGCGACAGCACCAAGTATGCGGGCAACCTGAACTACGAGACTTTTGACGACTACTACTTCGGCATGCATGTGAACATCGGTGCCCAGTATAAGCAGTTCCTCACCTGGTTTGACATCAACTTCATGCCGACCCAGACATCGGAACGTCCCAGCAAGACCTACACGGCTCAGTCCGAAGACGGTTCCACCACCATGAAGTTCCCGCTGTACGACGTGCGCTGGTTTGCCTACGGTGCGGACTGGATGTTCGGCTGGAAGCTCTTTGGCGAGAACACCTTCATCAACCTGATTCCTGCAGTGGGTTTCGGTTTCAACCTCATCAACTTCCACTTGGCTTCAAACTTCGAAGTCTATGACGTGGAAAGCAAGTCCTCTGTGTCTACGAGAGACCGCTACTACAGCACTTTTGCTTCCACTTTCAACTCTGAATTGGAGCTGCGTCTGGAATTTGGTCCTATCGCTGTGGGTGCATACGGTGGCTACCGCTGCGTCCGCTATAACGAGTTGGAAATTGAGGGCAAGGAAATTGATACGGCCTATGGTGACTACGATACCGACAATGTCGGCGATACCTGGTTCGTTGGCGTGCGTCTCACCTGGATCTTCCGCAGTGAATGGCAGAAGAAGCAGCAAGACAAGCTGTAATCTTTGTCCCGCCTAAAATTTCAGCATGTCATCCCCGCGCAGGCGGGGATCTTTCTTTTATGACACCCGGTTCATCGGCCGCTTGAACAGCTGGTCCAGGGCGTAAATGCGGGTCTCTTTTTTGCTGGGTACATGCGTGTTGATTTTGAATAAACTAACATCCGAAAGAAGTGAAGGTGGGTTGTTGTTCGCCACGTTCTCCATGGCGATGTAGTAGGCCGAATGGTCCCGCAGTAGTCCATCCGTTTTCCAGTGCACCCAGCGGTTGTTCTTTTCGAAGCAAAAATTCCAGCCCAGGAGCAGTGTGGGGATTCCCATCTCGTTCAGCCTATCTGGTAGAGGTGAATATTGCCCCTGCGTGGTAAGCAATATTACGGCGTCCACATGGCGATAGCTTGCAAAGGTCAGTGCATCTTCGATAAGGGAAATGTTGGGGGAGTTGTCATGGCCTCGGGTGGCGTAATGGATTTGAAAACCCGCAAAGCGAAGCTCCCTTTCAAAGTTGAAGATACCGTCGTTTGCATGCCCGCGCACATTCGGGTCTTTGTCGGGGTGGTAGTAGTGGCAGTCCATCAGGGCGTATTTCTTGGGCGGGTT
>CACZII010000272.1:0-794 GCA_902781185.1 Fibrobacter succinogenes | reverse complement strand
AAAGTTGAAGATACCGTCGTTTGCATGCCCGCGCACATTCGGGTCTTTGTCGGGGTGGTAGTAGTGGCAGTCCATCAGGGCGTATTTCTTGGGCGGGTTAAAGAGCCGCAGCGCCTGGTCCCGAGCCCAGTTCTTGATTCCCAGGAAATCCAGGGTCGTGTGGAAGGGGTGGTAGTTGCGGTAAAAGCTGTTGACTTTCTTGAGGGTGAATCCGTCTACGTAGAAGGCGATATGGAAAGGTCTTTTGTGGTGCATTATTACTCCTTTTGTGACCGCTCGGACTAGACTCTGTACACCGTGTTCAGGGCTGGTCCGAACTCTCGCAACCGCCACGGCTTAACGCCTGTGGCTTTTTGCTCACGTGTGAGGCTTGTTGCTGTACACGTATAAAGACGGAGATGCAAAACAAAAAGAGCCTGAAAATTTTATTAACAGGCTCTTTTTTACATAAGTAGGGGAAAAGTTTACGGAATGACTATAGTAGTTTCCGCTTCTTCAGGTCGTCCATGAGGGAACCCGGCATCCATTTTTCAAGCGCCTTGTATTCGGGCGCCTTCAACTTGTCGCGCCAAGCCTGCGCGGCCTTCTGGTCGCCCTTATCGTTATAGATGCGGATAAGATTTAGAGCGGAACACCAGTAGCGTATGGACTTGCCGGTACGCTTTAAGTAGTTCTCGGCGCTCTGCTCGTAAATCTTGGCGGCCTCGTCGTAGCGCTTTAGGCGGTAAAGCATGTCGGCCTTGATCTGGAGCATTACCGGGTGGGCGGGCGCCTTCTTCAGGCCCCGTTCCGAA
>CACZII010000271.1 GCA_902781185.1 Fibrobacter succinogenes | reverse complement strand
CAAGGAGAATGATAAATTCCCGCATTCCAAATTTATGTTTGTTCATTTGTAATCCCTTAATAAGGCATTATACGCTAAGTTTGCGCGCAAAGATAGAAATTTTAACCATTAGTTACTAGTTACTAGTTACTAGAAACGGTGGATTTAAACGGGTTTCTATCAAAAAAGGGGGAAGAATCCCCCTGGTTCGCACTTCGTTGCTCTCCACCCCCTCGCCTAGGGGGCAAGCCCCCTACCCCCCCCCACACACATCGTCAGCTTGCGCTTTTCAACTTTTCTTGTTCGGAAAGAATCGTTATGCCGTTGACATTTTCCCTGATGGAAATCAGCGGCTCTCTTTTATACAATGGCTTGTTGAAATCGACAAAATCCAAGAAATCCTTCCTTTTTGTTCTGATTTTTTCAGCGTCAAAACGCTTGCGAACCCGCACAAATTAAGGTATATTCAAGAAGTAGGTCTTATAGGGGCTCTTTATGAGCTGAGGTAAAACCAAAAGGAGTTCACTATGAAAAAAATTATCGCTATCTTCGCTGTTGCAATATTCTTTGTCGGTTGTTCAGAAAATCCTGCCTCTCCGACCAACGGAACGTATTGTTATGAAAAGAAGATCAGTTACGCCGATGTGACTGGTCCGATCTATGGTCAGTATTATGATCAGTGGATTGCCGGAAATTGTGAATATTTGGTATCTGGACATTGCGGAAAGATCATAGATGAAAATAAGGTTATTACTATTCAGGAATGTGCACCTGCAACTTATATTCCTAACTAATAACGATTAGTTAGACTATCGTCTTATAGGGGCTCTTTATGAGCTGAGGTAAAACATGAGAAATTTTCTTCGCAAAATATTCTTATGGGTTGGATCCATTTTTTGGAGCCACCGCTTTAGAATATCGAGCATTGTGGCGTCTTCGTTTGCTTTGCAGGCTTTTTCTTGTGCTTACGGGACAGATGACCCCTGTCATGAAGACTGCTACGATCCAGCTTTGGATTGTGTTCCAGAGATTAATTACGATGCCATGACAGGGAAAGACTATAGCGAATGCGAACAAGATATTTTAGACACGATAAAAGCACGGAGGCTCCGTAACATAAACGAATACGGCGTCTGCTTCAAGGATCCCTGCAGTATAACTTATGAAGAACAATGTCAAATTCGGGAGAATTGCCCTTTAGACCACATAAAGGCCGATTCAGCATTGTCGGGATATAGATGTCAAAACAGCGAGTTTGTTTCTGTTGAAGAAGGCGAGAGGCGTCTAAAGCTTCTTTTTCAAAAGCCCGAATAGCAAGCCGTCCTGGAAAAAAATGTTTTTTTTTCAAATGACATCTTTTGACATATCATTCTATATAGATTCAAAAAACTGTAAAACGGCAAAAATGTCGTGATTTAATCCATTTTTTGTTTTTTCTCAAAATCTTCTGCTATTCCGTATAAAATAAAGTATATTCCAAAAGGAGGTCTTATATGAACTCTTTATGAGCAGGGATAAAACCAGGACAGCAAAAACCATTATAATTCCTGGAAATTACCGATAATACGCAAGTGATCTGGGCTCTCGGCGGAAACTCGCAGGGACAAACCTGCTAAAGCAGATTTCGCCCACAAAAGCATTTATTTCCCGAACCCACCGCTTGTTTTTTGACCGAGATGTGAGTTTCTCGAGTGAACAGTCGAAGGTCGTGAGTCCGTGAGCCGAAAGCAACTCGTATCAACGAGTTGTGTCGGCGAGGGCGAGGCGATTTCGTAGATTCAGCTACAAGATTGAGCCGAGCAGTCATTATGACGAGCGAGGGAAGGCTCACATCGAGGGAAAGATTTGTTAAAAAAAACAGGTCTGGATCCTTCGGCTTCGCCTCAGGATGACGCTGGAAACGGGGCGTTGCCCCGGAACAAGTCCGGGGCAGGCTCAAGGTGTCCCCGCAGAGGGGGTAGCGAAATACACGGCTAGATGGCGGCTCAAGGCCGCCATGACGACGGGTATGTAACGAGGGGGAGGCTTCCCCCTTTATTTAATTTCGAAGGCGGGCTCAGCGCCGGAGATTGTGGCGGAGAGGGTCATGGTCTTTTTGCCCAGGGTGCGGGTGACGGTGAAGCCGTCGGCGGTGTTTGCAATGGAGAGGCGTCCGTCGCGGAGGACGGAGCTTTCGCGGCGCATTTTCACCAGATTACAGATAAATTCGTAGAGCGGTTGGGACTTGCGGTTTTCCAGTTCGTCCCAGGGGACGCTTCGGCGGCAGTCGGGGTCCTTGCCGCCCTTCATGGAGAGTTCCTCGCCATAGTAGATGCAGGACGCGCCGGGCATAAAGAACAGGAGGACGTATGCCAGCTTGATGCGTTCGAGGCATGCGCAGGGCTGGGACAGGAGGCGGGTGGTGTCGTGGCTTCCCAAAAGGTTCATGGGGATGTCGCCGCGGCCTTCGGGGAATGCGGCACGGACCCGGTCGCAGAATTCCTGGACCGAAATGGGATTCTCGTCGAAGAGGAACTGCATGACCGACTTGCGGAAAGTGTAGTTCATGACACCGTCGAACTGGTCACCCTGTAGCCAGCGGGAGGGCTCGTCCCAAATTTCGCCTACGATGTAGGCCTCGGGATTGATAGCCTTTACGCGGTTGCGGAATTCCTGCCAGAAGGAGTCGTCGTCAATTTCGTTGGGCACGTCTAGGCGCCAACCGTCGATACCACGCTTTGTCCAGTATTCGGCCACCGAGAAGAGGTATTCCCGAACATCAGGGCAGCCTGTATTGAACTTGGGGAGCGCCGGATAATTCCACCAGCATTCGTAATTGGGTTTGCCCGAGTAGGCGTTCAGGGGCCAACCCTTCACATGGAACCAATCTACATAGGGCGAAGATGGCCCTAGTTCCATAAGGCTGTTGAACTGGAAGAAACCTCGGGAGCAGTGGTTGAACACTCCATCCAGAATGATACGGAGGCCTAGCCTGTGGGCCTTTTTGACAAGGCGGTCGAAGTCGGCCAAAGTTCCAAGCACCGGGTCAATCTCGAAGTAGTCCACCGTATGGTAGCGGTGGTTGGAATTGCTCTTGAAGATGGGGCACAAGTAGATGGCATTTACGCCCAAGCCTGCGATATAATCTAGCGAGATTCCCGCCAAACATGTTCTCGCGGGTGGGCTTGGAATCCCAGGGTACGAACTTGCCTACCGCCTGGTAACGAGGACTGCGGCAGAACCTATCAGGAAAAATCTGATAGAAAACCGCGTCTTTGACCCAAGCAGGAGCGAACATAGGCAATGTGTAGTGTGAAGTGTGTGATGCGAGCGGCTGCGCCGCAATGTGAAACGTCTAATTACACATTCCACATCCCACATTCCACATTGAATTAGATTTTCCACATGGGGCGGCGCTTGCGGGCGTCCACCAGTTTGCGGATTTCAGAACACAGAAAGTTGTTCTTCATAAGGTCTTCAACAGAACAGGGCAAGCGGTAAGTCCAGTTCTTGCCACCCACAGTACCCGGGATGTTCACCCGTTCTTCTTCGGGTTCGCATTCGGACAGCGCTGGCGACAGGGCAAAGTAATCCTGGACCGGCAAAATGCAAAGCAGGCTGTTAGCGCTGAACACGTGAGAAAGGATGTTCCGCACCACCGTGGGAGTCAGCTCTTCGGGAGCGTTACCAGGGAATCCTGCGTGAGACCAGTAGAGAGCCTTGTCAAAGTCTGGTTCCTTCCACAACCCGCGAAGAGAAGAGGTGTCGTGACAGCTGGTGGTGCAAACAGAGAGGCGGGGGTATTCGTCCATAGCGTAGTAGGGAGAATAGGGAGCATCCCAGTTGCGGGCCCAG
>CACZII010000270.1 GCA_902781185.1 Fibrobacter succinogenes | reverse complement strand
CTCCGTCCAATACGCCGTTTGTGTACCCTTCTGTAACAAGCCAGGAATTCTTTTCGTCTGCAGCGTAGGTGATTTGCGGTCCGTCAAGTACTCCGTACCTGCAGCTTGCGGAATGCCTTCTTTTCCCGTTTTCGTAGTATTCTACGATGGTCCCTATGCTGTCGCCGCCGTGGCAATTGTTCTCTTCTTGGAGCTTTCCGCTTTTGGACCACTTTTTCCACACGCCTATGGTGTCGCCCTTTTCGCTGTAGTGCTCCTCAAAGGCCTTGTTGCCGTTGTAATGCCAGCCGACCCAGTCTCCAACGGGGTGGTCGTCCTTGTAATAGCGTTCCGCTTCTCTAAGCCCTTTCTTGTACTGGCCTACCATGACCACGTTTCCAAGCCCGGTCCATCGCTTGATTTCGCCGTGGGGCACGTTGTCCTTGTAAGGGATTTCAAATTCCTTGATGCCGTTGTTGTACCACTCGTTCCGCTTCTGAATTTCGCCATCGGGGTACACCCATACCGAGGTCTTCTTGACCCCATTGGCGTGCCTTTCTATCACCTGTTCCTCGGCTCTTTCCACGGTGCAGCCGCAAAAGAAACCGAAAAGGCAAAAAAAAGTGGCAAAATGGAGAAACTTCATAGCTTTTAAGGTAGAAAAAAGGTAATTTCTTTTCGTGGACGAAACGAAAAACAAGACCATTGCGGAAACATTCCGCTCCAAGCTGAAAACGCCTTGGGTGTGGATTGTGGTGGCTCTGACTGTGGGGCTTACCGTGCTCTTCTCGTTGTCCCAGAAACCCCAGATGGTCCTTTATTCCCAGTACATCAAGTCCCTGTCGGATTTTCAGCTGCTAGATGCTCGACTTTCCAAGGACATGGAACGTGCCCGCAGCGGTTATGGACTGGATACCATGAAAATCTTGTCCGAGACCATGACCCTCCGGGAGATGGCGGTTTCCTTTGCCCGCCAGATGGACGAGTTACAGGGGTTTGGTTTCAAGCGTCCCAGCTCTGCTTCGGTGTCCCGCTTTGAAAGGGAAGTCTTGGGCAAGGTTTCAGCGGCCAGGCGTTACTTGTCTATCCGAACCCAGTGGCTCCAAACTTGGCAACAACTTTCTTATGCGGCGAACAGTCTGCCAGACAATCAGGAATACGTAGTCCGCGATCTTCTGGATTCTGCCCGTGCCGGATTCCCAGTACGGATTCCTGAGGGACTGGGCTTGCCCGACACCCTTTATCTCCAGCTGGACATGCTGTTCAATATGAACTTAGACCTTTCTGTGGCTTGGGCCCGCTTTGATAGCGACGTGGCCATGCTGAACAGCGAGGAACTGATACAGTTTTTCCAGATGGAGCGGCTAAACGAAATCGCCCTGAATGCAAAGATTCCCTTGGTCTTTTACTTCTTGACCTTGGTGCTTCTTTTATCTACATTTTTCTTCATGTTCCGTTCCAAACAGTAATTTTCGATGCCCCGGTTCCGTTCTCGACGTTCTATCTATTTCAACTTTGCATTACTCCTGCTGCTTGCAGTCGTATGGTGCGTATCTTACGCGGGTCCTGTGCTGCAGAGTTTTTTCAAGGAAGAGCATCTTTTTTATGGCCGGGTCTCCTATGCGGCCATCCCCAGCGTGTTCGGTGGTTCCAACGTTCCCTTTTTGGATAAGACCTTCTTCAAGATAAACGGTGATGATAGTGCCACCTTCGTGCTGTATGCCTCCGAAGAGATGTTGAATTCCATGTCGGACTGGTTTAACTTTGCCGCAGTGAACGTCGACGAAGTCCCGCTGGAAATTAGCGCCGTTCGACTTTCCGGAAACCGCTATATCGTCAAGTCCATGGCTTCGACCTATGGTGAACTGGATTGGGATACCTTGGTGGAGTACCAGCTGTTCTATTCCCTGATTGTTCTCGGAATCATCGGCGTGTGTTCTGTCGGGTTCCTGATATTCTTTATCCTCGCGATTAAAAACCGCTCATGAAATTTCTCGGGATAGTCCTTCTGGTCTCTGTTTTTGCCTTTGGGTTAGACCGGAGTGCCTCTCT
>CACZII010000269.1 GCA_902781185.1 Fibrobacter succinogenes | reverse complement strand
GCCTGGGCGATGTCGTTTCCGACGCCGGCGTTTGCAATTTCAAGGCCCACAAAGTACATCCAGAAGCTGGCCAGGGAGTAGGCGGTGGCAGAGACGGCCGTGGCGCGTACTGGTTTTTCAACATCCTTGGTATAGTCCGAAATTACAGGGAGCCAGGAAAGGGGAAGGGCCAGGGAAATCTCGAAGATGTTCCAGAAACCAAGGGTATGGCTTGCGGCGCCTGCAGCACCGGCAGATGTATCGGTAAGGGAAGTGCCCACACCGAGAAGCTTGATGGTCAGGACCGCCAGAAGCGCGGTAAGTACAATCATCACCACAGAGGTGACCTTTGCAAAACGGCGTAGGCCCACGAAAACCCAAAGCGCGATAAGGACTGCTAGCAATACGCAGGTCAGCGGAAAGGAGATGGGAAGGTGGAGTCCGGCAAGTACGGCGGCGCCCTGAGCGTTCAACACGGCAATCCACGCCACCAGCTGGAAAAGGTTCAGGGAGGCGAAAAAACGGGAACCGTACTTACCATAGACGGATGCCGTGGTTTCCATGGCGTTCTGACGGATACGGGCGCCAATGAGGCCCACGAAAAACAGGAAGATTCCGCCTACGATATGCCCGAGAATTAGGGGCAACCACAGGGAGTCCGGGGCGGCTTCGGCACCGATTTCGATTCCCGCCTCGATTTCAGAAACCGAAACGGCCACGCCAAACCAGATGACGCCATTTGTCCATAGACCGGTACGTTTTTCCATTCTGAACCTCCAGAAAATTTTGGCGTAAATATAGAAGAGTCGGGGCTTGCTGTCCAATACATATTCCTAATAGTGGGTTATCAGGAAAAACTATATTTGCAGTATGGAAAAGGTCAAGATCCTGTTCGTATGTCACGGCAACATCTGCCGAAGCCCCATGGCAGAATTCGTCATGAAGGACAAGTTAATGCGGGCGGGTGTCGGTGCCGATGGTGTGAAAATATCGGACCGGTTCGAGGTGGCAAGTGCCGCCACCAGCACCGAAGAAATCGGGAATCCGGTGTATCCGCCGGCAAGGCGCATGCTGAATGCTCACGGCATCGACTGTAGCGGCAAGCATGCCCGGCAGATGACCATGCGGGATTACGAATATTACGATTACATCGTCCTGATGGACCGCAATAACCTGCGGAACCTGCGCTGGATTCTGCCCCGCGATACTTACGAAAAAGAATCGGAGTCGCCCAATAAAGTGTCTATGCTGATGGAATGGGCAGGAGAGTCTCGCGATGTGGCGGACCCCTGGTATACCGGCGATTTTCAGGCTACCTGGGACGACGTAAACCTGGGTTGTGACGCTATTATAAACAAATTAACGTCGCGGTGACTATAACGCAGTTATAGAAAGCCGTGGGGCTCGAACCCCAGGCCCTTCACCAGTTCAAAATCCTTGCAACTGTTGACGCCTGCGGTGGTAAGCATGTCATCGGTAATGGCGGCGTTTGCACCACTCTGGAATGCACGCTTGCCGTCGTCTCCCAGAACTCCGCGGCCGCCTGCCAGGCGGATGTAGGCCTTGGGGTTGATAAAGCGGTAGATGGAGACTTGACGCCGAGTTTACGCAGGTCCAGACACATGTCGATGCGGTCTTCCATGGTCTCGCCCAGGCCCATGATGCCGCCACTGCAGATTTCTAGGCCCGCGGCCAGGGCGTTCTGCAAGGCTGCAATCTTGTCGTCGTAAGTGTGGGTGGTACACACGTCAGGAAAATGCCTGCGGTAGGTTTCCAGGTTGTTGTGGAAGCGGGTGAGTCCTGCTTCCTTAAGTTTGTCGAACTGTTCCCGGTTCAGAAGTCCTGCCGAAAGGCAGACGGAAAGTTTCGTCTCCTTTTTGAGCCTGCGGATGGCTTCGGAAATCTGTTCCACGTCGCGGTAGCAGCTTGTATTCGGGGGCGCCGGTGTGGTAGTAGCTGCTCTGGGCGCAGTACTTGCAGTTCTCGGAGCAACGGCCGCTACGGGCGTTCACGATGGAGCAGAAGTCGAAATTGTTGCCGTGGAACTTCTCGCGGATTTCGTTGGCGGCAGCACAAAGCTCGCCCAGGTCTTCGCTTAAAAGACGGATGGCTTCGTCGCGGGAGACCTCGTAGCCGCTTTCAATAATTTTGTTTTTTAAATCAGAAATAAAGGACATGATAATTGATTAGAAAAGGAGATGCCCGCACAAGGCGGGCATGACATAAAGATTGGTTTAAATCATTAAGTCATTTTGCATAAGAAACAAATCAATTTTTTTTCTGAGAAGCGAGCTAGACAAGGCGCGAGGACTCGTAGCGTACTAAATGGTACGTGAGAGGCCGAGTAACGTAGTATAGCGATGCTTATCGGGAAAAAGGCTCCATCACCTGCCATAATACCGCTTTATGTGCATGGAGGCGATTCTCAGCCTCTTCGAAACTCATGTTCACGTCCAGGTTGTCCATGACGGAGTCCGTGATTTCTTCGCCGCGGTGTGCGGGCAGGCAGTGGCTCACCTTGCAGTGTGCCGGTGCCAGCTTCAAAAGCTCATCGTTGATCTGGAACGGCAAGAAGTGAGACTGCTTCTCGGCCTTTTCGCCTTCTTGACCCATAGAGACCCACACGTCGCTGTACAGAATGTCGGCGCCCTTCACGGCTTCCTTCGGGTCGTTGAACACGCGGTACTGGCAGCCGTGTTTTTTGAGGCCGGCCTGGGCTTCTTCCACCACCTTGGCGGGCTGTTCAAAACCCTTGGGGCAGGCCAGCGTAAAGTTC
>CACZII010000268.1 GCA_902781185.1 Fibrobacter succinogenes | reverse complement strand
AATGCCTTGAATTCTTCAATGAGTGAAGATGCTTTTCCTTTGATACCCATGTTGGGGCCTCCTGTTTGAAGTTTTAACAAAAAATAGTATTGTCACTTGGTTTGGCAAGCCAAATTTCTAAATTTTGGGCCCCATGTCATGGTTGGTGTTGGCACTTGCCTCGGCCTTCTTTCTCGGCTTCTACGATTTGGCCAAGAAGAAGTCTGTCCAGGGGAACGCGGTTCGGCCGGTCCTCTTTCTTTGTAGTGCCTTCTATGCGCTGCTCATGTTGCCAGTCCTGGTTTCGGGACATACCGAGGCCTTGGCTCTCCGTGAACATGTTTTCTTGATGGGCAAGGCCCTGATTGTGGGTGGCAGCTGGCTTTTGACCTATAACGCCATTGCCCACATGCCTCTCAGTATTTCGGCCACCATTCGGGCTTTGGCCCCGCTTTTTACCATCGGCATTGCGGTAAGCTTTATGGGGGAGCGCCCTTTTCCCTTGCAGTGGGTGGGAATTGGCCTCTGCGTGATTTCGTATATCGGCCTGAGCCTGGCAGGCCGTAAGGAGATGGGTCATTTCTTCAGTAGCCCGTGGGTCATATCCATGGTGCTGGGAACCATTCTTGCCGCCTGCAGCGGTGTCTACGACAAGCTGATCTTGCAGCGGATGAACTTTGACCCTCTGACGGTGCAGGTCTGGTTTAGCTTCTACATGGCCCTGTGGCAGTTCCTCATTTGTGCGGTGACTTGGTACCCAACCCGTAAAAAGACTACGCTTTTCCAGTTCCGCTGGAGCTTTCTTTTGGTGGCGGCTTTGATTATCATAGCGGACCGTTGCTATTTCTTGGCGGTGAGCGACAAGGATGCCCTGATTTCGGTGATTACCGTTTTCCGCCGTTCTAGCGTGTTCATCAGCTTTGTGGCGGGGATTGTTTCGGTGATTACCGTTTTCCGCCGTTCTAGCGTGTTCATCAGCTTTGTGGCGGGGATTGTTATCTTTAAGGAACGGAAGAGCAAGCTGAAGTTCTTGGCTTTGTTGGGAATTGTGGCTGGTCTCTGCCTGATTTCTCTGGGCAAATAATGAAAAAGTATATCGGCATAACAGGGACCATCGGGTCCGGCAAGTCGACGGTGGGGGAGATTCTCCGCCGTCGGGGCATGCCTGTGCTGGATGCGGATGCCTGTGTACACGGGCTCTATCGTGACTGTGACGACTTGCGTGAAAAACTGGCGCTGACTTTTGGCCCGGAATGCCTGACCGCAGATGGAGTGAACCGCAAGTTCTTTGCCGAACTGATTTTCAAGGACGACTCCGCCCGTGAAAAACTGGAGTCGCTAGTTTATCCATACCTGACAGAAACCGTACGGAAATTCTTTGCCGAGAATCCTGGCGAGGCGTTCTTGGAGGCCGCCCTCCTGCACCGAATCCCCGAGGTGGTGAAACTCCTGGACCAGGTATGGCTGGTGGACGCCCCCGCAAAGGTCCGCCTGGAGAGGCTCCAGCAACGGGGACTTTCTCGGGAGGATGCTGAACGTCGTATAGAGGCTCAGGGCGACATCGCCGCCCTTTGGACCGGCTGTAGCGTACCTGTCGTGAAAATCGATAACGCCGGCTCCCTGGAACAGCTGGAATCTGCGCTCCCCTAGGGCCACAAAAAAAGCCCTCGGCTAAGCCGAGGGCAACAATCACAGGATCAAACCTAGATTAGAAGTTGATGTTCAGATGTGCGTCGAAGTACATCTGGGTGTCATCGTATCCATAGTAGTCTTCACCCATCTTGAACTTGGCGGAGAGATCCAGGGCGAACATCGGGTTGAAAGCGATGACAACACCGAGGTAGGGTTCAAAGCCCATGTCACCGGTGCGGCTGTCGCCGTAGTTGTCACCATCATAGGTGCTCTTGCCGAGGAACATAAGCAGGTCGATACCGACATACGGGGTAATCATTTCGTTGATAGCGAAGTCGCCTTCAACACCGAGGTTAAGGGTCCAGGGCGGAGTGTTCTTGTCGTCGCCGGCAGTTTCAATCTGGAGGCCGAGTTCAGAACCCAGGGCAACCATGCCGAACTTCTGGGAGAACTGGGCACCGAAGTGGAAACCGAAACCGTCACGGTTGAATTCTTCTTCACCGATGGGGAGATCCACATCCAAGAAGGCGTTCATGACGGGCATAAACTGGTAACGAACCATGATGGGGAGGTTGTGCATGCCGTCTACACCATCGTTGCCATCTACGTCGGTGAACAGCTTGTAGTTGAATACCGTTCCCAATTCCAAGTTAGGAATCACGGTGTAACGTGCGCCGGCATAGAGGTCGCCCGTGCTGACCTTGTCGGCGGGCAAACCGTAGGTGAAGCCGACCTTGGCCTGGCCCTTGTGGTTTTCGAGAACCGGGAACTTGTCCCAGGTAGCGAAGGAAGCGGTTGCCACCAGAGCGGTAGCGAGAGCGATTTTCTTGAACATGTGTGTTCTCCTTATATAAGTTGTTGTCATTCAATAAGATAACAAGAAAAAACTTGTTAGGCAAGATGACCTGTAAAAAATAGTTAAGAAATCCTTTTTTTGGTGATTATATGCCAAAAATCCCGATAAAAAAGCAATTTTCCTTGCTATATTGGGTACGAAATAGTCTTGAATGCGTCATCCTCGACTGAGCAAAGCGAGGGAGGGGATCCATACGTTTTATATAGGAATACGTA
>CACZII010000267.1 GCA_902781185.1 Fibrobacter succinogenes | reverse complement strand
ACCGTCTCCTATGTGGATGGAGACCGTATGGTCGTCGTAGTCCCAGACAACACGCCCATCATCGACTTGCAGAATACGGAAGGACTAGGGGTACAACTCTCTTTCGATGAGACGAGTTACAAGATGATGTTCGATGCGCTCGACCGTGTAATGAAAGCCAGCAACAATCGTCTTGCCTACCTCCGCGACCTTTTCTACAACACACAGATAACGCCTCAGACGTTTTCCTTCCAGTCTATTACTTTCCCCTATCTTAACAAGACACAGGAGGAAGCCGTCAACCGCGTTCTTCGAGCCAAGGATGTGATGATTGTCCACGGACCTCCCGGAACGGGCAAGACTACGACGCTCGTGGAAGCCATCAACGAAACATTGATGCGCGAGAGTCAAGTGCTGGTATGCGCACAGTCGAATATGGCCGTCGACTGGATTTCAGAGAAGCTTGTGGACCGAGGCATTCCCGTTCTGCGCATTGGTAATCCGACCCGAATCACTGACAAAATGCTTGCCCTCTCTTACGAAAGACGATTCGAAGCACATCCTGACTACCCGCAACTATGGGCCATCCGCAAAGCCCTTCGCGAATTGCGCGCCAAACGGAAACGGGGCGATGACAAATATCACCAGAAAGTGGAACGGCTGAAGGCACGAGCCACCGAACTGGAGATACGCATTAACAGCGAACTCTTCGGAGAGGCTCGAGTCATTGCCTGTACATTGGTAGGGTCCGCCAACCGTCTGCTACAAGGCATGAAGTTCGGTACGCTGTTCATCGATGAGGCTGCTCAGGCCTTGGAGGCCGCTTGCTGGATTCCCATCCGCAAGGCTTCTCGTGTGGTTTTCGCAGGCGACCATTGCCAGTTGCCCCCAACGGTAAAGAGCATAGCTGCCCTAAAAGGCGGACTGGGCAAGACACTCATGGAACGTATCGTGGAGAATCATCCTGAAGCTGTTTCGTTACTGAGGGTACAGTACCGTATGAATGAACAGATTATGCGGTTCTCATCAGATTGGTTTTACGGAGGGAAAGTCATCAGCGACGAAAGTGTCAAGCACCGGGGAATACTTGATTTTGACGACCCCATCGAATGGATAGACACTGCCGACATTGATGCCAAAGAGGAATTCATCGGAGAATCCTTTGGACGCATCAACAAACAGGAGGCTTTGCTCACATTGGCCGTACTGGAACTCTACTTTGAAAAAATCGGAAAGCAACGCATACTGGAAGAGCGCATTGACGTTGGCGTCATCTCACCCTACCGTGCCCAGGTGCAGTATCTGCGCCAAATGGTGAAAAAAGAACCATTCTTCAAACCATACCGGAGTCTGATTTCCATCAATACCGTCGATGGATTCCAAGGACAGGAACGCGATATTATCTTGATTTCCCTCGTCCGCAACAACCCCAAGGGCGATATCGGCTTCTTGCGCGACTTACGCCGTATGAATGTAGCCATCACACGCGCCAGGATGAAACTCATCATTTTAGGTGACAAAATGACATTGAGTTACAATGATTTCTACAAAAAACTGTATGCTTATTCGAATTTGTAAGTTTTTACGGGAAAATAGTATCAATTCGTTGAAAAAGTTTGGCGGTTTCGATAATTTTATTTACCTTTGCACCTGAAATCCTACGAATAGATTCATAGGCACAGATACCATAAATAAGTTATTATGAGAAAGGGTCGACGGGATGTCGCTCCTTTCTCAAGTTTTTTATACCCTACCTTATTACAAAACGATTACAATTTAACTGTACCCAAACAAATTTACGATTTATCAATCATGAATTATGGATTATTTCGTACCTTTGCATAAGGTACTTGCGCTCGACAAAGCAAATTAAAACTATTTTATTTGCGTTTGTTCTCGCTAAATCGTACCTTTGCAGCAAATTACAAGAACAAGAATGAAACAGCAATACAAAGGTCTTACCGAAGAACAGGTTCTACATAACAGGCAGCAATATGGTGTCAATGTACTGACTCCGCCTGAACGGGAACCGCTTTGGAAAAAATTCCTCGGGAAATTTTCCGACCCTCTGATCATCATTCTCCTCGTGGCTGGTGTTCTTTCCATCGGCATTTCGTTCTACGAATACTACGGACTTCACCAGGAGGCCTCCGTTTTCTTTGAACCCGTAGGAATCTTCATTGCCATCTTGCTGGCTACCGGATTGGCATTCATCTTTGAGGTGAAGGCCGATCGCGAATTTGCCATCCTCAATCAGGTGAACGATGAGGAGCCTATTCAAGTGATACGTGATGGACATACACGGCTGGTTCCCAAGTGTGACATCGTAGTGGGGGATATTGTGATACTCACTACTGGCAGCGAGATTCCTGCCGACGGCGAACTGCTT
>CACZII010000266.1 GCA_902781185.1 Fibrobacter succinogenes | reverse complement strand
AACGAAATGCTCGCTTCCGGTTCCCTCCAGGGCTACCTCTGCGACTTCCCGGATGCCGACCTCATCAAGAACGACAAGGTGACCTGCTTCCCGCACCTCGGCGCTTCCACTGAAGAAGCCGAAGAAAACTGCGCCGTTATGGCCGTCGAGGAACTGAAGGACTACATCGAATTCGGTTGCGTCCGCAATTCCGTGAACTTCCCGGCCCTCGTCGATCACCCGCATGCCGGCGTCAAGAGCCGCGTTGTGGTCATCAACCAGGACGTGCCCAACATGATTTCCGAAATCACCAAGGTGTTCGGCGCTGAGGGCATCAACATTGCCAGCTTCTCTAACAAGAGCAACGGCAAGATCGGCTACAACCTGGTTGACGTGGAAAGCAAGGTGGACGACTCCATCATCGACAAGCTCTCCAAGCTCGACAAGGTCATCAAGGTCCGCGTGATCCATTTCTAGGATTTTGGATGTCATCCCCGGCTTGACCGGGGATCTCCCTAAAAAATTAGCCTCCGTTTTGCGGAGGCTTTTTTGTACTTGTAATTGGTTTAGAAGGCTTCCCGGAGGCTGATGGTAAGCCCTAGGTGCTTGCCGTCGATGAGTGAGATGTCGCCACGGGCATGGAGCTTTTCGCTTTTGTTCAGGGCGAGGCGTCCGCCGAAGCCGAGGGAGTAGTGCATCTGTCGTCTGAACATTTCGGTAAAATAAGGGCCAGATTGATAAGTTTCCCCGAAGATGGTTCCCGCAAACCGCCAGAAGAGGGGGCGTCGGAATTCAAGCTGCCAGATGATGGCCTGGTTGTCGTTCCAGAGGCTGCTCTCTACACCGCGGAAACGGTCCGTGCCATCAGAACCGGCGAGTCTGCCCAGAGGGATGTTGTCTCCCTTGCTTTGCTTGAAAATGAACCCCAGGGCCAGCGATGTTCTCCAGAATAGGGGTGTGTAAAAACGTAAGTCCAGTGTTTCGGTGTGGAAATCGAAATCCATGCCGTAAAAGATTTCTTCAAAAGAGGCGTAATACCCTTGGGTGGGCCAGTTGATGTTGTCCCGTTCGTCTAGGGCGATGATGTAGCCGCCGCCTAGCATGGTCCCGTCCTTGGTTTCGGGGGTGCGTTCCAGATCGCTTTCACGGGTTTCTCCGTCTATTACGGGGCCGTATCGCAGGGGAAGCCATTTCGGGACGCCAAAACACAGTTCAAAGGGAAGCTTCCACTGAATTTGCGTGATTTCGTAGTCGCCAACAGGGTCAAAACTCCCGCGGGATCCCCGTTCGTAGAGAGAGTAGCTCCACTTATACAATCTCAATTTGGCGGGAATGTGCAGCTGGTCAGCGAGGAGCCAAAAATCTGGTGAAATACGGACCCCGTATTGCTTGCGGGTAGTGCCCAGGGCCACGAAGTCGATGGTGGATACGTGGGAACTTCCTTCGAAAGGTTTGAAAAACAGCACCAGAATGCCGCCGTATTGTAGCTCCGTGTCTTCGGAGTAGGCGAGGACAGGTAGAGCCGAGAACCGCTGGAAATGCTCCTGCGAACCGTCCTGTGCGTGGGCAAGGATGGCAAGTGCTAGGCACACGATAATGGTGCGGACAAGACTCATACAAAACAAGTATAGAAAAAATATGGCCGAACAGAATAAAGCAGAAAAATTCGTTTTCTACATGTACAAGATGACCAAGTCGTACCCGCCTAACAAGGAGGTGCTGAAGGACATTTCCCTCAGTTTCTACTACGGCGCAAAGATTGGCATCATCGGCCAGAACGGTGCCGGTAAGTCGACACTCCTCCGCATTATGGCGGGCATCGACAAGGAATTCCAGGGCGAAGCCTGGATCGAGCCGGGTCGCACCGCGGGCTATCTGCCGCAGGAACCGCAGCTTGACCCGAACCTGACCGTCAAGGAAAACGTGATGCAGGCTGTGGCCAAGAAGCAGGCAGTGCTTGACCGCTTCAACGAGATTTCCATGAAGTTCGCAGAACCCATGGAAGACGACGAGATGAACAAGCTCCTGGACGAACAGGCGAAGCTCCAGGACATCATCGACGCGCAGGACTTGTGGAGCCTTGACCGCAATATCGAAATTGCAATGGACGCTCTCCGCTGCCCGCCGGGCGACTGGCCGGTGACGAACCTTTCTGGCGGTGAAAAGCGCCGTGTGGCCCTTTGCCGCCTGCTTCTCGAAGAACCGGATTTGCTGCTCCTGGACGAACCGACTAACCACCTGGATGCCGAAACGGTTGCTTGGCTCGAACGCCACCTCCGCGAATACAAGGGCTCCGTGATTTTGGTGACCCATGACCGTTACTTCCTCGACAACGTGACGAACTGGATTCTGGAAATTGACCGCGGTCGCGGCATTCCTTGGGAAGGCAATTACGCCCAGTGGCTCGACCAGAAACTGGAACGCCTCCGTGGCGAAGAGAAGGGCGAATCCGACAGACAGAAGCGTCTGGCCCGTGAACAGGAATGGGTCAAGCAGAGCCCGAAGGCGCGCCAGGCCAAGAGCAAGGCCCGTCTCAAGGCTTACGAGGAACTCTTGGCGGAAGATTCCCGCGAACAGATCAAGGTGGCGCAGATCCACATTGCGAACGGCAAGCGTCTGGGCGATATCGTTATCCAGGCGGAACACTTGCAGAAGGCCTTTGGCGACAAGGTGCTGTTCGACGACTTGAACTTCAACCTGCCGCGCTCCGGCATCGTGGGCATTATCGGCCCGAACGGTGCAGGTAAGACGACTTTGTTCAAGATGATTATGGGCCAGGAAAAGCCCGATGGTGGTACGCTCAAGATTGGCGAGACCGTGGAAATCATCAGCATGGAACAGGGCCGCGATAGCCTCGACGATTCCAAGACTGTGTGGGAAGAAATCACCGGCGGCAACGACGAGATTATGGTGGGCGACCGCAAGATGAACGGTCGCGCCTACTGCGGACTCTTCAACTTTACCGGTGCCGCCCAGCAGAAAAAGCTCACCACGCTTTCGGGCGGTGAACGCAACCGCGTGCTCATGGCGAAGAACCTGCAGAAGCCGGGCAACCTCTTGTTCCTTGACGAACCGACCAACGACTTGGACATCGAAACGTTGCAGGCTTTGGAACAGGCTATCCTCAAGTTCGCAGGCTGCGCCGTGATCATCTCCCATGACCGC
>CACZII010000265.1 GCA_902781185.1 Fibrobacter succinogenes | reverse complement strand
AACCCATTCCTGGTAGCGAGGCTCTTCCACCAGGTCCCAACTGCGGGCTACGTTCCAGGCCAGGTTGTCATCGGCATAGCTCTGCTCCAGCACCGGGAAGAAAGACTTGACCCCCAAGAAATGCTTAGTCTGGACCGTGGTGCGGCCCGTTTCACGATGTTCGAAAGGTAAGCTCAGGAACTCCTGCGGGAACCCTATGCGCACCCCCGGCACCGAGCGGACGAAGCTTTCCAGAGTTCGGCGCTCATAGCGCCTAAAGCTGTCGTGCCGGAATACAAAGATTCGGTAGTCCGCACGGATGCTCTGTTCCAGATACTTTCCACGAAGAATTGAATGGGCTCCCTGGAAACGGCCACTGTTGGAATGGGCTCCCTGGAAACGGCCACTGTTGGTGTAGTAGTCCAACGCATAGACATCGCCTTTGAATTCCAACACAGATACATTCAGGGTATCACCCCAATGGCTAGCATAGCGCAGGTCCACTTCTCGCACAAAGCCGTTTGCCTTTGTCGTCGTAGAATCCACAGAGACCCTCATAGGACGTCGGCCTTCAAAACGGAGTTTCGAATAGTCCACCTTGACATGCTCTTCGGAACAGCCCCATAGTGCAAACAAAGCTACTGCAAGAATAAGACGGATCATGATTCTTTCACCCCGTAATCACAGAACTCGTAAATCGGACAGTTGGCACAACCGGCCTGGCATTCCCGGCACATAAAGGAACTTTCCCCGTCTTCTAGGTAGAACTGCAACGAATGTGCAACAGCGTAAGGATTCTCGGGATACAGAGCCACGCAGAACTCATTCATCATCTTCTGCTTCTGTTCAGGCGAAAGGTCCGCAAAACCGCCCTCCCGAGCAGGGCCCATAATAGAAAGGAACCGCCTTGCCCCCATAGTCAAGGGCAGGTCCGGCCAACGAAAACGCTTGAGCCCACGGCCCGCGGCATAGTCAAGTCCCGCAGGAGACCTTCCACACAGTCGATAAATGGCGGCACAGGCCTTGGGCCTTGCACCGCGTTTACCCATAAAATAAATCTCGCCCAAGTCCCGCCACATCTCTTCGGGGGTAGAACCCTCTACCCAAGCCTTCAGGTCACTGTGTCTACGCACGAAAAAGCCCACGCTCCAAAAAATTCCAGCCACATTTTTGAACAGGGACCAATCCCGACTGCCGAGAGCACTTTCAGCCACAGCCTCAATATCGCCACCCTTGGGCACCGGCAGCGACCAGAGCTTATCTTCGGGAAATTTTTTCGCCAGCCCATTCAACAGCGCACCAATCTCATCCATGCGCAGGTCCTGATACAGGGCGGTTCCCAGAAGCGTCCAGGCAATCTTGCTATTGTCGTCGGCCAGCTTGCCCGTCACTTGCAAAACGGGATCATCCAAGTTCGAAAAGCGTTCCACAAACAGGCAAAGCGCACGCCCGAGAATAGGCTCGTCTTGCAGGAATCGCTTCGAAGAAACCATGGATATATCACCTACGATTCAGGCCTTACAGGGCCTCACCCACCTTGACAGCGGAGCCAACGCGCGATTTGAACAAATCCGGATGACGTTCACGAATCTTCTTGTCCACCACGAGAATCACAGTGCTGCCCATCTCAAAACGGCCCAGTTCACCGCCCTTCTCCACCCGAATCTCCTGTGCGGGTTTCCAGTCGTAACGCTTGCAGTCCCTAGGGAGTTTGCCCGCGTTCACCAAAAGTTCATCGGTATAAGCGACTCCTATACGACCCACGTTCGTAGCCCCGACCTTAACGACAAGCATCTCGGAACCATCGTCCAGGCGGATATGGCTGGTAAGGCGTTCGTTAATGCAGAACAGGCCCTCCACACGTTCCACACTACCCGCATTTACCGGCCACAGAGTTCCCGGGCAGTAACTTGCACCGACCAACGTTCCAGAAACGGGGCTGTGGATACGATGGTAATTGAACGGAGCCAAATAGATTGTAGCAAAGGCGCCCCCATCGAAGCGGGCCGCCATTTCTTCGTCGCGAAGCAAGTCCTTCAACGTGTAGGTCTTGCCCTTAGCCTGAATCAGTTCCTGCTTTTCATGCATTCTTCGGCAACAGTTTCATGAATATGTAGAAGGGAGTGTTCATAGTCTAGGGGTTTAGCGGTTTTCAATCTTCTTCAGGTCAGTACTGAACATTTTCCAAAGCCGGGCCGCAAAGGGTGCCGCCCACTCCTTTTCGGGAGCCACACGGCTTGTTGTCTCGGCTGTGAATTCAGAATAAATAAGGAAAACAAGTTCTCCATATCGGGCGTCCCAAAGGCTCCAAAGAATTTTCCAGGTGTAGCCTCCGCTACTTCCCAGATCCGGATCCATATACACATCCAGGCGCACCGGCATGGAAACATAGCGTAACTCATAGCGGCTAGCCAGTTCATTCAGCAGATTACGAAATTTGTCAGGCAGTTGACGCGTCAATTTTTGCTCTACACCATCACGCTCCTGCCAGGGAGTAAAGTCCTCAAGCTTTTTCCCATCGGCAAATTCCGACTGCAGCAGGGCAATAGAAAGGCTATCCATGTAGAGCGAGTCCGATTCCGGCAGGCGCATGCCCGGCAACAACAGTTCACGACGCATCTTGGGAAATGCCGCTACAAAAAGGGAATCCTCCACATGGGCCAGATCAAAGTCCAGGGCATCGGCACTGTAGCTATGACACATGCGGCAGGTTTCAGGGCGGCCCGCTGTAACCTTCAAGGTGGGCAACACGCCGACCATGGCTGTGGAATCCAGACGGCCGTAAGCGGCCTCGTTCCATTCCCGATAGAACTTTTCCTTGGAAATTTTCAGTTTGATTTCGCCCCGTTCCCCGCATTCGGTGCAAGGGGCATCCCCCATGCCAGAATCACCCGTCGAGCTATTCTCACCACTACCACTTCCAGAGCCCGCACAGGCCTGTAAAAACAAGCCCGCACAGATCGTCAGTATAAGTACAAGCCGGGTAAACACTCTGTCCTTCATGCGCTAAATATACTTTTTTTCTGTAGCGACTCACCAGGGACAACAAAAAGGTCCGAGTAAAAACTCGGACCCTCAAATTTGACCGAAAGGCCAGAACTAGTCTTCGTCAACATTCTTTTCAGGAATGGTGTACTTGGCTTCTTCAGCCTTAGTCACATCAGCGCTACCGCTGGCATTGTACGGAATCAGCTTGAACGAAACCGTCTTCACACCAGTACCGAGATAGGAAATGTAAAGATCATAAATCTCAGAGTTAGGCGTGCTGATATCGTAGTAAGAAGAGCTAAACACTTCATAAGCAGACATCTTGTCGGTCTTGTACCAAAGAGTATAGCCGCTCACCGTCTCCTTGGGCTTTGTCCAGGTAATGGTAAGATAGCGGTCCGGATAATCTTCGTCAGCGGCAACCTTCAGCTTTGTAACATTGCTGGGAAGTGCAGCAGAACCAGAACCACCGACAGTGAAGGTCTTTTTAACATTGGCCGTAGCGCCTTCCTTGGAATAAGCCGTTCCTTCAATTTCGTAGGTGGTGCCCTTCGTCCATGTACCACCAACCAACTTGATGGTAATGCTCTTCTTGTCGGAACCCAGGGTTGCGTCAACCATCTGACGTCCGTTCATAGCAGATTCCACAGTCACAGTCCACTTGCCCTTTACAGAGTCAGCAAGCAATTCGGTGGAGAAGGTCAAGGTAATGGAGGAATTGGTGTCAATCTTATCCAGGTTGCTGGAAACCAGAACCAGCTGACCGGCAACCTTGCTCATGTTCAGGATAGCCACATTAATGACATCACCGGCCCTATAGGTTTCACCACCAATCTGGGTTTCCCCTGCGATGGCATACTTCTTGCCGTCAAATTCCTTCTGACCGACGGAAATATCTATTTCGACACCTTC
>CACZII010000264.1 GCA_902781185.1 Fibrobacter succinogenes | reverse complement strand
CTTGACCCAGGCTTCGCAAACGCGACCGCTACGGAGAGCGCCCTTCAGCACGGAGGCGGCGTCATCCTGGTAGAACATCGGCTTCACGGAAACGTTCAGGTTGTCCTTCTTGTTCCAAGCGACAGACACGCCCATGCAACCGTTGAAGTCGCTTTCGGCGAGCGGCTTTTCGTTGTAGAATTCGAGACCGCGGACTTCGCGGCCGTCCTTGGCCTGCTTGCTGAACTTCACGCCCTTCGGGAAACGTGCAGACGGGACGAGCACAAAGCTGGAGTCCTGAACGCCCTGGCGGTCCTTCTTGGCCATGTAACCGGCGATGCAGTCCTGCACCTGCACAATCGTGATTTCGCGGGTTTCCTTGGTGGTATTTTCGAGGGTGAACACGGTTGCGTTCACGGGGAGGCTGGAGAGGCGTTCGTCACCCGGGGTCACGTAGCTGGACTGGGTCTTGGTAATCTGTACACCCTTGCCTTCGTACTTGGTTTCGCTCACCGGATAGAGAGCGGCGTACTGCATCTTGGCGGCATCGTAACCGGCCTGGCCCAGGAATTCAGAGTCGTTTGCCCAGGCGGCGGTGAGGGCGCCCTGACGCACAACCTTTTCGCCCACGACGCCATTGAAGAAGTCGATGACGGCGCTGCGGTTGAGTTCTGCACCGGCCTTGTTCAAGAGGGCCGCGGTGCGGTCGCTCCATTCGATGTGCCAACGTTCAAAGTCGACGGCATTGTTCTTGAAGAAATTCTTTTCGGCGATGGCCTTGTTAAGCTTGGCTTCTGCTTTCTTCTGGTTGGCAAGTTCAGCGGCGGTGAAGAGGGCTTCGCCCTTGGCGTCTACCAGCGGGTACTTGGCGAGCATCTGTGTGAAGCCGGCGAAGTCGACGATTTCAAGAGCTGCCTTCGCGTCAATCACGGATTCGCGGAAAAAGAAGTTGTTACGGGAGTGGTGCCCGCAGGCGTTGCGGTGAATGTGGAGCCGATACCGCCGACAGCAATACCCGTGGTAGAAGGGGTCGTAGAAAGCGGGGTGTACCAGGGCTGGATAAATTCCACGGCGAGGCCCGGGGTCATCAGCTTCTGGACGGAACCGGCTTGTTTGGCGCCGGCGAGATAATCTTTGATGCTCATAGTCAATCCCATGATTGAAGGTTTAATTTCGTGCTAAAAATTAAAATAAAAAATAAAGAAGAAAAAGATAAGAATGCAAAATGTGTTTACAAAATGGATCCTTAGTATGTTTTGCTATATTGTTGCCGTTTTTTTAGGGGAGTGTTATGAAAAATAAATTGATTGCGTTCGTTTCCTTGATGGCGTTTGGCTTTGCCTTTGCCCAATCCGAATCTGCGTCTTCGGAACCGACTCTTGCCAAGCCGGCTCCCCGCGAACACCGCGGTTTTTATAGCAACGTGTCATTTGGAGCCGCCTACAACTGGTATAACAACAGCAAGGAAGAGCATGACCATTACAACGATGGTTACGGTAGTGACTACAGAAATCGTGATGTGGATTACTTTGAATATAACGGCGGTACATTCCCCACATATGAGTTCAAGTTCGGTGTAGCGTTAGCCGATCTGATTGCCTTCCATTCGGTTTTCAATTTGGGTTTTTATGCGGGAACCATTGATTACGGCTATAAGGAATACCGTGTGTTTTGCGAGGAAAATGAAAAATGCCCTGAACGGTTGACAAAGGATAAAACTAAGGAGATGGAGTCTTCCGATGGCTACAATTTCAGGACTTACATCGGCTTTGGTTCCACGATTTATCCTTTCCGCGACAAGAATTCGGCGTTGAACGGTCTCTTTTTGGGAGGCTCTGTCGGTTATGCGTTCTTTATAACTATGATCAACGGTGGTTCTCGCGATGTCAGCTTCAATTCGGGAACGGCTTTCCAGGTGGAATTGGGTAAGGATTGGTGGATGAACGACCACTTGTCTATTGGCGTGAGCCTTGGTTATGCTCGGACCGGCTTGGTCTGGAATACGGTTGACTCCCATAATGACGACAATGTGATTTCCCTTTCGTTCAGACTCACTCGGGGATAATTGCCAATGAAGATTTTTAAGATATTGGCGGTTGTCGCTCTGTTTGCTGTGGCCTCGTGGGCGCAGGATTCGGCAATCACGCAAGGTTCCGCAGAGGTGGAGCATGTTGTGAAGGACTCCTCGGCACAACAGGTTATGAAGAAAAAGGTGCGCCCTCCCCGTGAGCATCGTGGGCTTTATTTTAGCGCGGGCTTCGGCTTGGCTTATACGAATTTTAGTATTAGATCAAAGGACGAAAACAAGTGGGAGTCTACTGATGAAAACGGGAAACCCTATGACTATGTGCATGTGGAGGAGTATGCCAAGAGTTTCAAGGGCTTCGCGTTCCCGGCAATGGATTTTAAGTTCGGTAAGTCCGTCGGGAACCTGGTGGCGATTCATTCAATTATAGGTATACAACCTTATGTGGGCGAGAGCAGCTATAGGAATACAGATAGAAAAAGAGAATATGCTTACGAGGGCGGTGTTTCCGTTTTGCGGAAGGATACCGTAGATTACCAAGAAAAGATGAAGGGTGATTTTACAGGTGGAAATTTGTCGCTAGGCTTTGGTGTGACCGTTTATCCATTCCGCAATCCTAACTTTGTTCTCAACGGTCTTTACATTGGCGTCTCAGGCGGTATGAGCGCATTTTTCGGACTGTTTGACGACTACGACGAGGATATTTTGCAAGAGGCCGTCTTTTCTCGCTATGAACTTGGCAAGGACTGGTGGGTGAGCGATACTTGGTCTATCGGATTTAGTTTTGTTTATGAGAATGTAACTGCGCCGAGGGTAAGGCGCCACTTCAGATATCCTGCCATTTGAAGCGGATGGTTGAACGTACCATCCGCCATTTTCTTTTGCAGATCTTCGTCGGAAAGTTCCCGGGTCTCAATTTCTTCGGTACTGTCGAAGTTGGTGGAGCCCGCCTTCTTTACGCCGTCGATGAACACTACGTGGAATACGCCGCGATGCCTGTCGGGGTTTACGGGAAAGGTTCCGATATATTTTGTCATTGCGAGAGGCGCAGCCTCGTGGCAATCGCAATCCGGCCCGTACCCGCATTCTTCTTGCAGTTCCCGCAAGGCGGCCTGTTCCGGCGTTTCGCCCTTGTTTAGAATCCCAGCAGGGAACTCTAGCGCGATTTTCCCTGTGCCGTGGCGGTACTGCTCCGTCAAGACCCAATTACCTTCGGCTGTGCGGGCAAGGATCAGCACCCAGTCCGGCTGCCACAATGTATAGAAATCATCGATGACCTTGCCATTCGGCAATTCGCAGGTCTCCTTCGCGACTTTCAGCCAGGGGGCGTCTACCAAGTATTTGGAGTCCAGCAGTTTCCAAGGTTTCATAGTATAAAGATAGTTACCCTTCCAGCTTGTTCTTTAGGTAGTGCCGTGCGGTCCAGGCGAAATAGAGAACGTCTGCGATAATCAGGGCCACGGCGCAGGCCAAAAA
>CACZII010000263.1 GCA_902781185.1 Fibrobacter succinogenes | reverse complement strand
CCCGGAACTCCCGCTGGATTCTACGGCAACGGGTGAGTTCGACCCCATAGCCTCGAAGGATGCCCGCCCCTGCGGTGCGATTACCTTGTGGGGCTCCGCAATGCCCAAATCCTTCAATATGTGGGAAGACTATAACAGTTTCTCCGCGGAACTCATGGGCATGATGTTCGAACCGCTCGTGAGCCTGCATAGCACCGAAGATCGAGAAGTGGGAATCCTTGCCGACAGCTGGAGTGTCAGCGAAGACGGCAAGACGTTCACCTTCCATGTGGACCCGCGTGCCAAGTGGAGCGACGGTAAGCAGGTGACTGCCGAGGATGTGCAGTTCTATTATGACGTCATTATGGACGAAAAGAACCTTACGCCGATTTTCAAGGTGGGCCTCAGCCGCTTTGACCGCCCCGAAGTCGTCGATAGCCTTACGGTGAAGATGACCGCCAAGGAATCCCACTGGGGTAACTTCTGGGAAGCTGCAGGCATGCTTGCCTTCCCGAAGCATGTGTGGGCGGGGAAGGACTTCAACCAGATCCGCTACGAATTTCCGGTAGTATCCGGCCCGTACAAGATCAAGACCTTCCGCGAAGACCGCTACGTGGAACTGGCCCGCCGGGCCGACTGGTGGGGCTTCAAGAAGAACTGGAACCGCGGCAAGTACAACTTTGAAAAAATCCGCTACCGCTTTATGAACGATCAGACGAAGGCCCTCGAAGCTTTCAAGAAGCAAGACATCAACGCCTACGCCATTTACACCAGCAGCATCTGGATGAAACAGACCGATTTTGACGCAATTCAAAAGGGTTGGGCGGTCAAGCAGCGTATCTTCAATAAGGAACCCATTGGTTTCCAGGGTATGGCTATCAATCTTAGGAAGCCCCAGTTTCAGGATGTTCGCGTGCGCCAGGCCCTCAATATGCTTCTGAATCGCGAAGCTATGAACGAAAAGTACATGTATAACCAGTACTTCTTGCTCAACAGCTATTACCCCGACTTGTGGGAAGGCAACCAGAATCCGACTGCGACTCTCTATAAGTTCAATCCGGATAGCGCTCGCGCCCTCTTTGCAGAAGCGGGCTACAAGGTGAATGCGCAAGGTGTACTCGAAAAAGACGGCAAGCCATTCGCCATCAACTTTATCACGAGCCAGGAAGACTTGCGCCACTTAACGCTGTTCCAGGAAGACCTGAAGAAGGTGGGTGTCGTGGCGACCATCGAACAGATGAGCCAGAGCACGCTCCGTAAGCGCTTGGACGATGCCGACTTTGATTTGTATTGGGTGAACTGGGGCGCAGGCCGTCTCCGCGACCCGGAAGCCAGCTGGCTTTCTACGACGGCACTGCAGAAGGGAACGAACAACCTCGCCGGTGTGCAAGACAAGGTGGTGGATAGCCTTATCAACTTGCAGAAAACCGAATTTGACTTGGCCAAGCGCAACGAAATCCTGAAGGCGCTGGACAACCGTCTCGCCGAAATCGTTCCGTACGTGCTCATGTGGCAATGCGACCACCACCGCATCCTCTACTGGAACCGCTATGGAACGCCAGAAAAGGTGTTTGACCGCTTTAACCGCGAAGACGCGATTCCCGTTTACTGGTGGCTAGATCCGGAAAAGTCTAAGGCCCTCGACAAGGCCATGAAGGCCGGCGAATCGCTCCCGATTCCCGAATACGACATCAAGTGATGCGACCTTTGGTCGTGTCGAAGAAATCTCATTGATGAGAAAAAAGCCGCGCATCAGCGCGGCTCAATCTTTTTCGCGTCTTCTATGAATTAACGAAGTAGTCGGCTCCCAGCCAAATATTGATTTGCTTGTTGCCGTCGTCGTTGTGACCATATTCCTTGCCGTCGTCAGCTTCGTATTCGCTTTCGGTGAGGCGGTACTTGATCTGCAGGCCAACAAAGGGTGTCACGCCTACGTCAGGCACGGTGTAACCTATTTCGCCAGCCAAATGGATGTCGAGTCCGCGTTCTTCATTGTGGTGCTCAAAGCCCCAGAGAATGCCTGCTTCGGTCCCGAACTTCATGCCCGGAACGTCGTTGATGGGCGCGCTGAACTGGGCACCGGCGTAGATAAAGATTTCGTCGCTGCCGGGTCTACTTGTCCCGTTCCCATCCCAGTCGTCTTTTCCGATAGGGAGGTTCAAGTCCAAGAATGTGGTAATCATGGGGGCGATTTCGTAGCGGGCACCGATAATCAGGTCGCGGAGGCCGTCGCCACCGTTGGCGCAACCGTCGCAATCAGTTTCGCCCCAGAACTGATAACCCCAACTTTGCAGGGACAGTTCTAAACCTTGAATCAAGCTGTATCTGGCGCCAATCTTGGCACCGGCCTGTGACCAGTCGTGGTCCCAGTCGTAGTAGAG
>CACZII010000262.1 GCA_902781185.1 Fibrobacter succinogenes | reverse complement strand
CCTGTTCATTGTGGTGACCCATAACAAGCGTACCATGGCTGAAGCCGATATGCTTTATGGTGTGACCCAGGAAATCAAGGGTATTTCTCGCATTGCCAGTGTACAACTGGCCGACGCAACGAAATTTGCGATTTAGTATGCCCCGCACATCACATATTGTCATCCCCGCGAAGGCGAGGATCTCCGTTTTAAAAGGGTTCCTATTTGCGGCCCTTTCCGCTATCTGTTACGGTACTAATCCGCTTGGAGCTTTACATCTGTACGCTCAGGGTTATGCACCAGAAACAGTCCTTTTTTATCGCTTTTTTACGGCGGCCTTGCTCCTTTTGGTCGTTCTGCTAATACAAAAATCTCGCTTCAGGATTTCACTTAGGGAATTAGGGATACTTGTTGTTTTCGGATTCTTGTTTGCGGTGAGTTCCCTGACCTATTACGCTTCGTTTAAGTACATGGATGCTGGGCTGGCCTCTACGCTTTTGTTCCTTTACCCGCTAGAAGTCTCGGTGCTGATGGCAGTTTTCTTCAAGGAAAAAATAAAGGCGTTGACCATTGCCTCTATTGCGGTTTCTATGGCAGGTGTTGCGCTGTTGTATCGTGGGGGAGATGGAGGTACCTTGAGTACGGTGGGTCTTGCGTTGGTATTCGCCTCGTCGCTATCGTATGCCATTTACATGGTAATGGCTAAAGGTGTCAATTTGCAGATGGGCTCCGTGAAGATGACCTTTTATGCCATCAGTTTTTGCATGATTTTCTTGCTATTGTATTCAGTGGCGCTTGGCTCGGGTTTGCCCCCTGTTTTTACTAGGGCTAGTTCCTGGGGCTGGGGCTTTATGCTTGGTGCCGTGCCGACGGTCCTATCGCTTATATTTATGGTGAAGGCGGTAAAAAGTATCGGTTCTACACCCACAGCCATTTTTGGCGCTTTGGAGCCAGTGACCGCCGTGGCTATCTAATTTTGATTGCGGCTAAGAGAAAATGATTTTTTGTTAAATTAGAACCATGCAATGTAAATGTTCAAAGTGCGGTAAGGATTTTAATGACAAGGTGGGCATGTCCCCCCTTCAGAGCAACCTTGCCATCCGCGTGCGGAACAGGGTGGGAAATATTTGCCCCGATTGCCGCCAGGATACCTGCAAGACCAAGCGGGGTAGGTGGGAAATGTGGTTCTACGACCTGAAAATTGGAGCTATCTGCCTGCTGTTGCTTTTGCCGGTCTTTTTGGTTTTCGCAGGACTTGTGGTCTTTATGGCGCTCTACGTGCTGTAAGTCTTTTTGACTGGGCATAGATAAATTGTCCATGCAGTTTGGATTCCAAATTCTCTTATACTTTCAAAAAAAAATTAAATTTTCGTACAAACTGTAGTATTCACAAAAGGGATTTTGGGATGATTGGTTTTCTTACTAGAATTTTAGCAGCTTTGTGCCTGTTGGCGGTTTTTGTATCTGCCGCTGTAGACCAGTGCAAGCCTATAGGCTGGGCCACCCGTTCGGGCCGCACCTCCACGGCATTTGAGGTGACTGGTGGCGGTGATGCTACCCCTATTACTGTAAAAACGTTCAATGATTTGCAGAAATACGCGAAGGACTCTTCGCCGCGGGTCATTTACATCGATGGCACCCTTGGGGACGGCTGGAGTGGTACTTCCGGTTCCCGCCTGAACATTACCGCCTCTAACAAGACCATTATCGGCCTCAAGCCGGGTACGCTCTTGAAGGCCCCCATCCACATCACAAGTAAGGCATCGAACATCATTATTCGCAATATTGTCATTAGGGGGCCAGGCAGTAATGCCGACCAGGCATGGGATAACCTCACTATCGAAGGGGAATCCAAGAACATCTGGATAGACCATTGCGAATTCTGGGATGGTCAGGATGGCAACGCCGATGTGGTGAAGGGTTCGGACAATGTGACATTTACCTGGTGTATTTTCGGCTACGAAAAAAAGAGCACCCACAATCTTTCAAACCTTATCGGCAGTTCCGATGACGAGACCATAAGCGAAGGCAAGCTGAATGTAACTTACATGTTCAACTGGTGGAAAGCCGCAAATCAGCGTAAGCCCCGCTGCCGTTACGGAAACGTGCACGTGGTGAACAACCTCCTCACCGGCGATGCAAGCGTCACAAGCGGTACGGACGTGCTTGGGGTCTCGGCGGGCCACATGTGTACGGTCCGCACCGAAAGGAATGTGTTCATCAACGAAGCGAATCCGATTTATACAGGCAATGCAAACGGCACGGGCGTAAACGAAACCATCGACAACATTTTCACGAACTGCTCGGGCAACACGAAGGGTACGGGAACCTCATTCACGCCGCCCTACGAGTACACCAGCTTTATGCTTAAGGCGAGTGAGGTGGAGGCTGCCGTGAGGGCGAATGCGGGTGCCACCCTTGCTAGCCCTACGGAATGCGATGCAAATTACGTGGAACCGCCTCCTCCGACTCCCGATAAAATGTACCAGGCGGAAAAGGGGACTATCACGGAAGGTGTTTCGGAGAGCAGTAATTCAGGCTTTCATGGCGATGGATATGTGAACTTCAATAAGGGCGGCGACGTCGTTGTGAATGTGAAAGTCGATACGGCGGGCCTGTATCGTTTTGATATCGATTTTGCAAACGGTTCAAGCGAAATGCGTAGCCTTTCAATAGACGCTGGGCGGGGGGCTGTAATCCAGGAATTCAATACGACTGGTGCGTGGACTGTTTGGGAAACAAAGGAGGTCTTGGTAGACCTTGCCGCTGGAGAAAACACTGCCGGGATCCTATTTGCATCCTGTAAGTCATATGGCAAAAGAGAAAGGCTTATATCGCGTGTCCCTTTTCAATACGAAGGGAGTGCTGGTTCGCCACATGGATGTAGAAACTGCCAAAATTAGCGATACGGCGTGGATGACACACGGCCTACCAGCAGGCATCTACATGTTGCGTGTAAGGTCTGAGGGTAAGGTGCGACAGCATTTTGTCACAGTAAAGTAGATGTTTTGGCAAATTAGACGAAAAAAAGACTCGGTATGAACCGAGTCTTTTTAGTAGCGGGGGCAGGACTTGAACGCTGCGACCTTCGGGTTATGAGCCCGACGAGCTACCAACTGCTCCACCCCGCGTCGAGGTAT
>CACZII010000261.1 GCA_902781185.1 Fibrobacter succinogenes | reverse complement strand
TTGCTCGCATTCTCCGTAGCGGCAGGCTCATCGTCAATGCCAGCAGATAGATTCAGGTTAGAGAACGGCGATGCGGGAGCAGCGGGTTCCTCGGGTTCCAGATCGTCGTCCACGCCAAAGAAGTTGGACATGGCGGAATTCACATCACCGCCAGAAATATCATCATCGGCAGGGAACACCTCCGGAGCAGACGGCTCCTCGGCGCTAATAGATTCCATGGCGGAATCCAGAGACGCCTGTAGGCTGTCCATGGCCGCTTCGTCGCCAGCATCGGAATCGGGAATCAGGGCAGAAAGGGCAGCAAACGGATCATCGGCATTGCTGGCCTCGGCCGCCAGAGTTTCAAAGGCCGTGGTTTCAGGAGCGGCAGCTCCAGTATCCGCGGTAGATTCCTCATTCACAAATTCGAAACCGCTACCAAACTTCGGGCCCTTTTCTTCGGGCTGACCAGCATCTTCAGGAGACTTCTCGAAGAAGGGAGCCTCTTCGCCCATAGAGAAGTTCATAGAGGAATCGGCATTTGCCGTATCCAGCCCAGGCATGGACAGATCCATCTCGCCCAGTTCGGCCCCTGCAACTGCAGCGGTGGCCGCGGCGACAACGTCGTACTCGTCCTTCCAGAACTGGTCCAGGGGGTCCATATCGTGGACCTTGCGGTAGCACTGGTTACGCTCGTTAATCTTTTCCACCTTATCGTAAGCATCGCCCATGCGTTTCTGGGCAGACAGGCAGAAGGGGTCCATCTTGAGAACCTTGGCGCATTCCTCAATGCAGCCCTCGTAGTCGCCCTTCTCGAATAGAATCTTGGTACGGACCAAGTGAGCGGCCAGATCTCCGGGATACAGGGTCAAGCCACCGTCGATACGCTCCAGAGAGGTGTCCAGGTCTCCCGCTTCCCTCTCGAAATCGGCAAGCCAGGCAAAAGCCTGGGTATTCACCTTCTTTTTACCGATGGTCTTTCTCAAAGAATCCAGCGTTACCGTCATTTTTCCTCCAATGAGAGCAAAATTGCCTCGTCGGCCAACAAAACAGGAATGCCTTCACGGACGGGATAAACCCTTTTCTTGTCCGTAGTGACTAAAGCTTCCGCCAGGGGTTCGGTCACCTTCTCGCCACCGACATTTTTCACAGAACCTGCAGAAATGGCACTGTTCAACGTGGAAAGGAGGGCTTCGTCCGCCATACCGAGTTTACCCCTAGTTTCGGGGCAACAAAGAATATCTAAAAGGGCTTGATCAAACATAACACCTTAAAAGTCAACAACTTACACAAGAGTAAAAATAACTCTATTTTGAGAAAATCGCAAAAAAGATGACGATTTTAGTGCAGATATTTAAGGTTAATTAGGGCAAAATCCCCGTTTTGGGGCTTGCCGATAAGCAAAAACACCTTCATGCCCAATTTTTCCAGCCAGGAAAGGTCAAAATACTCCCTAGAACCAGAAAAATTGGAAACCACCAGCAGTTCGCGACAGCCTGTACGGGCACAAATGGATTCCATGTCTTTCAGAGGGCCCAAAAGGTGCCTGCGGTTCTGCTCGGTAACCACATCGGGGCTACCGCTGACACAGCCCAGGATTTCCATGCCGGGAATCACATTGTGGCTATCAAACCAGGGCTGGAGAGAATCCTCGCTTCCACCAAGCAAAATAGAACGATGGCGTTTCTTGGCAAAAATCCGGTAAAAATAGTTTATCCAAAATGCAAGGCGGCGCCAGGCAAGCAAAGCCAAAGGCACGCCAACGATAACCGTTGCGTACGCTCCCAGCTCATATTCATGGAACGCATCACCAATGGCGATATTTCCCAATGAAAAGACAACAAAGCCAAGAGCGCCAAGAACAAAATGTTAAGGACTACAGCCGAGATTAAAATTTCATGGCCGACAAAATCCGATTGGTGCCCAACAACTGATACGCCAGCGCCCCAAACAGCCGCAATCATCAAAAAGTCGAGGATGATTTTCCAGAACTGCGGCACTAGGCGTGAGAACACACCGACACAGGCCGCAATGACAATACCGATAAAGATAAGGAACCTGGGGACCATGTAGTAAGACTTGTGTTTCTTCACAAAAATCCACATGGCCTTGTAAAAATCAATGTAAGACTTTACGCGACGGGTACGGCTGCTCTGTCCCCTGAAGTGAAGAACGTTTGAGACGGGCGTATAATAGTTCTTGAACCCCGCCACCTTGGCCCTGAAACACAGGTCC
>CACZII010000260.1 GCA_902781185.1 Fibrobacter succinogenes | reverse complement strand
CCACCGGCCTTGCTTTTGAAAAGCCTGAATCTAGGAGCACCGCCAAGGCGATTTACGCCGTAGACCCAAGCCACCCGAGGTATTCCGAGCCTATGAGCGGCCGTCATATCGAGTCTCCCAATAAGGGTGGCTCCGTAGACAAGACGGTTCTTACGGGCATGCAGGTGGATATCTGGCGCGTGCTTTGTGAGGTGGCCAAGGCGGACTACGATCCTGCGGCAGGGCGTTTCCGAAACCCGAATCTGGGAGGGCTTTTCTCGCCGAGTACGAGCTGCATGGACCAAAGCAAGATGCCCTCTGTCATCAAGAACGGCGGGATTCTCCAGAGCAAGTCATTTGGGTATGTGCGTTACGACTATAATGCCTCTGCTACAGAAATAGCGCAAGAGGTCTCCTTCGTCCTCCCTGCGGGCTGGCGGAAGGTGGCTATGGCGGACAACGGCTTGGATGTTCCCGCTTCTAGTATCTTCGAGGTGGAGGTAAAAGTCCAGGATCCCAAGAGCAACTGGATGAAGGCGGAACTGTTGCTCACCAGCCTAAAGGATGGAGGATCCCAGGTGCAGTTCGCCGAGCAGGACATTCCCCAGGACGGCCTGTTCCATACGGTCCGCTGGCAGATGCCTGCTACGGCTGGGGCTTTGAAAAGGTTCCGCTGGTTCCATCTGGTGTTGAATTCCAACGGGGGTACCATTACGCTTCGCCGCCCTCGTCTTGTCACCAACGCCAACAGCTTCGAGGAGGTCCCGCCGGCTATTCCGTCGGCAAAGATCTTCCCGAATCTATCTTATAAGACCGTTCCCTGGTCCGATACCGTGGCGGTAAAGGACTATTCCGACGGCCTCGGGTCTGGGATTTCCCTTGAATTCATGTCCAACTTGGATGGAGCACATCTTGACTTGAATAAGAACTATTCCATGGATGCCTACAAGAACTTGAATGTGGTATACTGGCCTGGAACTTGTCAGAAAACATCCATTTTCTTTGATGCAAAGTCCGGGAAAAATGTGAATATAGGCAACGGTACTTTGCAAAATGGAATTGTTAGCAAAAAATTACCCCTGTCAGATCTGATCAACACGGACGTGACCCCGAAGGGTTCTCTTTCCGCTTCCCGCTTAGATTTGCAGGCGATGCGGGCTAATGAAAAGTGCATTATCCATTCAATAACGCTTGAGTAAAATGGTTGATGTGCTGAAAATAAAATAATATCTTTCGAACCGCTTCGAGAAGGATGAAATATGAAAAAGAATATGCTCGTGTTTTTGCTCTTGTCTATTGTGATGTGCTTGCTTGCAGGTTGTAACAGGCCTGTCCTGATGTCCATGGGCACGGCTCCTCTGCCGGTTTATCATGAACCGAGATGGAGTGGTGAGCAGGACAAGAATTGGGTTATTTCGGGCGATGTCTTTGTAGGTCCTTATGGCGAAGGGCTGAATATCCGGGAAGTCTTTTCCATGGGCGGAGACCTGTCCGTGATGTATCGGTTCATGAATCCCCTGTTTGTCCAGGCATCTTTTGCGGGTGCAATGGGCGACCTACGGTTCGCTTGTTCTGATACTCCCTGTACCAGTAGGTACTACAGCTGGAGAGATAAACATGACGAAAAGTATGTCTTCTGGACATTACAGGAACGGGTGCTTCTTGGTTCGGACTTCGTGTTCGGCGGCATTGTGCAGGCGGGCTTTGGCATGGGAGTCCAGTTCTACCATGCTGACGGCCAGTACGAAAGTGCGCGTGAAGATTTGGAAGATTCTGATATAGCTGACAATGTCAACGGCAGAAATGAAATCTATCCTGTACTTGGTTCCTGGCTTGGTTTCAATCTGGGCCGTCATGCACGGCATGGCGTCATCAAGAATGAAACCTACTTGGTGATGTCCAATGACCTGCCCCAGGGTGGCGTGATGACTGGTGGTATCAACTATTACCATCCCAGCGGCTTTCACGGAGGCATTACCATCCCAGCGGCTTTCACGGAGGCTTTTCTTATTCCGCCCAGATGGGAATCATGTTCCAGGCGGGCAAGAGTTTCAGCTTCTAATTTTTCGTTCGTGCAAAAAAAGTCCCGGAAGAAATTCCGGGACTTTTCTAATTGGGGTTCGCGGCTTTCACCACGAGAAATTACTTGCTGAGGGTCTGAACCTGCACGTCCCAGCTCTGGTTGCCAAGGGCAATGCGGTAGGTGCTCGTTGCACCGGCCTTCATGTTCTTGGTGTCCACGGCCGGAGCGGCGTTCGGGTCCTTCTTCGGCACGCCAATGTGGCGGTTGCCCTTGAGGAACTCGATACCCTTGTTGCCAGCCTTCGTCTGGAGGCAGCCCGTGATGAAGATGGTCTCGTCGGTAACCGGCAGGCCATTTTCTTCGAGGAGTTTCTTCGCAGCCGGGATGCCCGGTTCGAGGATTTCTTCGGCGCACTGGATGCCCGGATAGGCTTCCTTGAACGGCTTCATGTTGAACTGGTCGGCAGCAATCTTCACGAGCTCCGGATCCGGTTCGCACGGGGTCTTGCCCTGGTAGCCCAGGAGCATCTTGCCGTAGCCTTCGGTCATCTTGAACCACGTACCGCGGCCTGCAGCCTGGTTCAGGGTGTTCATGTAGGCC
>CACZII010000259.1 GCA_902781185.1 Fibrobacter succinogenes | reverse complement strand
GAAAACGGCGCCCTGAACGAGAAGAAGGACAAGTTGCTGTTTGAAGTGGCCAAGTGGGCTATCGAATGTGGTAACGGTCTTTCTACGTCTGCAGTGCAACGTCACTTTAGCGTGGGTTACAGCCGCGCAGGCAAGATTGTGGACCAGCTTTTCGGTCTAGGCCTCTGCGCCCGTAGTACGGGCAACTCCAAGCCCCGCGCCATGCTTATCGATATGGACCAGCTCATGCAGCTGGAACGTTCAGGAACATTCCGCTAACTTTTAGATTCTGCGACCTATGAAAGAATTTGCTCCTGCAAAAATCAATCTGTTTCTAGATGTCATCCGCAAACGTGAAGATGGTTATCATGACTTGGGAACCTTGTTCCAGACCATCGACGCGGGCGATACGGTTTCAGCTACCCTTCGGGCCGATGACAAGATTACTCTGGAATACAATGTTCCTCAGGAATATCCCAAGGAATCGGACCTGGTGTATAAGGCTGCTCTCCTGATGCAAGACGCATACCGTGTCGGCAAGGGCGTGGACCTGTATCTGGAAAAGGTGATGCCCCTAGGGGCAGGTCTGGGCGGCGGTAGTGCCGATGCCGCAGCAACGCTTCGCTTGCTGAACCGCCTCTGGGAGTTGAATCTCCCGAACGAGGCCCTGGAAGAGCTGGCCGCACGCCTTGGGGCCGATGTGCCCTTCTTGGTCAGAGGCGGCTCGGCGTTCGCCGAGGGCATCGGCGAAAAGCTTACGCCTATTGAGCCCCTCCAGCTGAAAGACGACCAGCACCTGCTTATAGCGACCCCGCTGGATGCGGTTCCCACCAAGGACGCCTATGCCGGAGTCCCCAAGTCGGGGCCTGACCGTTGGGAAGCCTACAAGGCCGGCTTCAAGTCCGCGGGAAGTTTGAATCCTGTGGCTCCCATTGATTTTGCGCTAGAAAACGTCTTCAACAGTTTCGAGATTTCGGTATTCCCCAAGCACCCTCTGGTCGAAAAGCTCAAGCAAGAACTTATCCGCCTGGGGGCGACCTCTGTCCTCATGTCGGGGTCGGGAGCCTCCGTCTTTGGCGTTTTTAAGACCAAGGAACAGGCGGAATCCGCGTTGGAATCGGTAAAATCTATTACCAGATACCAGAAGGTAACCCGCTTTTTCCAGGGCTTTTAGCGCTGTCCCGCTAGTAAATCCCTTTGAATTTTAGGCGAAATTTCTATATTTGCGCCACCATTGGGGTATCGTCAAGTGGTAAGACAACGGATTTTGATTCCGTTATTCGTTGGTTCGAATCCAGCTACCCCAATGAACTTTTAACCATCCAAATTGGAGAAAAAACAATGGAACTCACAACGCTCAAGGCTACCTCGAGAGTGCTAGGTGCAAACCGCGACAACAAGCGTTTGCGTAAGGCCGGTCAGATTCCGGCTGTCTATTATGGTAAGGGTACAGAGACTGTGAATATCAGCGTCAGCGAAATTGATATTCGTAAGGTTCTCGCACCCGGTAAGCGTTACACCCTTCTGGACCTGGAAATCGATGGCAAGGCCGGTAATCCCGCCGTCATCTACAACTACCAGAAAGACGCCATCTCCCAGAAATTCGTCCACATTGACTTCCTCAAGATTGACGAAGCCACTCCGGTGAAGGTTCGCGTTCCTGTTAAGCTCTCCGGTCTTCCGGTGGGTGTCAAGACTCAGGGCGGTGTCATGGCTCAGGAAACTCATTACCTGATGCTCTCTGCCAAGCCGGCTTCCATTCCTACCGTTCTGGAACTGGATATCTCCGACTTCGAGACCAACGTAACCTTCTACGCCAAGGACTTCAAGCTGCCCGAAGGCGTTACTCTGGCTTCCGTTCCTCGTACGGTGATCTTCTCCATCTCTTCTAAGTCCAAGAAGAAGGATGCTGCCGACGCTGCCGCACCTGCCGCTGAAGCTGCTGCTCCCGCAGCCGCTGCCGCCGCTCCTGCTGCTGAAGCTAAATTAAGACCGCTCGGGCTAAAACCGGGGACAACTTCTCCGGCTTGCCCTCGCTCTCACAACCGTGCCTCGTTAATAAATCTAAGCCGAACACAGCAGAAACAAGTATACTTGTTTCTATTGTTGAGGCGCCGGTTTATGCGATGTAATCGCAATACGAGGCACTTGTTGTTCACGGTAATATTAAAGGAAAATTCCCTTATAGCGCCTCCCGTTCTGCGGGAGGTGTTTTTTATTATCCATCTGTTGCCTCGTGCCTCTCCTTCGTCATTCTCGCGAATGCGAGAATCTGGAATATATTTGGGTTGATCATTTCATTTAACAAATCTTTCCCTCGATGTGTACATCCCTCGCTCGCTGTAATGTCCGCTCGACTCAAAGTAAAATAGAATCTATGGATACGAGTTGCTTTCGGCTCACAGTCATTTCATTCGACTGCTCTCTCGGGAAGCACACATCTCGGTCAAAAAAATGACGATGGGTTTAGGTATCAAACGTATTTTCTGGCAAGAACATTTACCACAGGCATGATATGTTACCGCAGGCGGAAACTCTTGTGACTGTTAGACCCTGCGAGTTTCCTTCGAGATGTTATATACTCCTAGCATTTGCTTTCCAGAATGAATTTTTATAAATTAAAAGCCTAATAAGAGTTGAATATGCGAAAACTGCGTCTTGTTTTTTCTTTTGCCGCCATGGTAATGTTTGCCGCTTGCGGTGACGAAACTACCAATGTCACCAAGACTACGGGAATGTCCGTGATTGCAAAGGGTGATAAAGTCCCTGGCTGCTCTGCCGATGATGAAGGCGAGATGATTTATGTGGTGGATTCCACTGCCGCCTACGTCTGTGTCGATGGCAAGTGGCAATCTCTGAAAGGAGAGAAAGGTGAGCGGGGGGCTCAGGGCGAGCAAGGGGTTCCGGGCGAGCGGGGTGAACCGGGAGAAGGCAAGCAAGGCCCTAAAGGCGAAGACGGCGTAGGAACGCCTGGTGCGGCAGGTAAGTCCTGCACGGCAAAGTCCCTGAATGACAATACGGGTTACAAGATTGAGTGTGGTGGAGACTCTGTGGGTGTTGTGCTCAACGGAAAAGATGGTGAGGATGGCAAAAGTTTGGAAGTTGGTTGGGTTGTTGATCTACGCGACATGCAAATCTACAAGACTATAACCATTGGTGAACAGATTTGGATGGCGGAGAATTTGAACTATGCTTATACTGCCCCGACAAAGGATAACGGACTTGATTCAAGTAGTTTTTGCCTTAACGACGATTCGGACAACTGTATTAGATATGGCCGTCTGTACCTTTGGAGCGCTGCCATGGACAGTGCGGGTGTCATTGATGGAAATACGGCCAATGGTTGCGGTAATGGTGTAGACTGTTCTTCTAGTGGAATCGTTCGTGGTGTATGTCCCCAGGGCTGGCACCTGCCTAGCATGGCAGAATTTGAATCACTAATTGAGGCCGTGGGCGGTTGGGTGGTCAAGGCAGGCACCATGCTCAAGTCCACCAGCGGCTGGAATACCTACGAGGGTAGAAGTGGCAATGGCACGGACGCCTTCGGATTCTCAGCGCTCCCTGCTGGCTTCAGGAACGGCGATGGGGATTACGTCATTGAGGGTATCTACGCTACCTTCTGGTGTTCAACGGAGTACGATAGCAAGTACGCGAATTTCATGCGTTTGGATCACGAAGCCCCTATACCGTCTCTGGGCGCCGTCACAAAGAATGTCGCCTTCTCCGTTCGTTGCCTTAGGAACTAGTTTTCTACATTTCGCCTCATGATTAGCATTACCAAGCTGTTGATGGATGTGCCGAATTTCGGTGACACCCTTCGCTACACTCCCGAGGCTCATGAAGCCCGGAACGGGGTGAGCGAAGGTCGTGGACCTGTGGTGGTCTGGAACTGCACCAAGACCTGCAACCTGAACTGTGTTCACTGCTACGCCCGTTCCGAGGCAATCAAGTATCAGAACGAACTGACTCACGAAGAAGGCCTTGCCCTCATCGACCAGCTTGCGGACTTCAAGGTTCCCGTCATCTTGTTTAGCGGTGGCGAGCCTCTGTTGCGTCCGGATTTTTTTGAACTGGCAAACTACGCTGCCAGCAAGGGCATTCGCCCAACCATCAGCACCAACGGCACCCGCATTGATGAAGACACCGCAAAGCGCCTAAAAGATATGGGCGTGGGCTACGTGGGAATCAGCCTGGACGGTTGCGAGGCTACCCACGACAAGTTCCGTGGCAAGCCGGGAGCATATCAGATGGCACTTCGGGGCATTCGCAACTGCGTGGCCACAGGGCAAAAGGTAGGGCTTCGCTTTACTATTACCCGCGATAACGTTCAGGACCTGGATTCCATCTTTGACTTGTTGGAACGGGAAAACATTGACCGTGTC
>CACZII010000258.1 GCA_902781185.1 Fibrobacter succinogenes | reverse complement strand
CGAACTCCCGCACAAGTTCAAGTTCGGCGTGACCGGTTGCCAGAACAACTGCCTCAAGGCCGAAGAAAACGACGTGGGCATCAAGGGTGCCATCAAGGTTAAGTGGCTCGAAGACAAGTGTATCGGCTGCGGGCTTTGCGCAAAGACTTGCCGCAAGGGAGCCATCAAGGTCGAAAACAAGAAGGTCATCTTCGACGAATCGCAGTGCAATTTCTGCGGTCGCTGCTACAAGTCTTGCCCGACGGACGCCTGGGAAGATACCCACGGCTACATCGTCTCCTTCGGCGGGCTTTTCGG
This sequence comes from Fibrobacter succinogenes, assembly GCA_902781185.1. Taxonomy (GTDB): domain Bacteria; phylum Fibrobacterota; class Fibrobacteria; order Fibrobacterales; family Fibrobacteraceae; genus Fibrobacter; species Fibrobacter succinogenes_G. The sequence continues at coordinate 1,746 of CACZII010000258.1, read as the reverse complement.
CAACAACATCAACAAGGGCGAAACGATTATCCCCTTCATCGAGGACAAGCAAAAGTTGCTCGATATCTGCGATGCGGCCATCACGTTCTTTGCCGAGAACGCGAAGCCCGGTGAACGCTTCAAGTACACCATTGACCGCATCGGTCGCGACGTGTTTGCAGACAAGATTAAGGAGGTTTACAATGGCTGATACACAGTACAAAATCGACGATACCATCGACATTACCGATGTCGTGTGTCCGACTACTTTCGTGAAGGCGAAGGTCGCCCTCGAGGAACTGGAAGAAGGTCAAATCCTTTCTATCCGCCTGAACGACGGCGAACCGGTGCAGAATGTGCCACGTAGCATCAAGGAAGAGGGACACGAAATCTTGAAACTTGACGACAACCAGGACGGAACCTACACGCTTATCGTGAAGAAGGTCGGCGACTAACCAAGGAGTATAAAATGTTTATTACTGTTGCAGGAAACAAGAAAGAATACAAGGACGGCCTCACCGTCGCTGAACTGATTGAAGCCGAAAAGATTGATAACCCGCTTTACGTGACGGTTTCCGTGAACGAGGAATTTGTTGAGGGTGGAACGTTTGACAAAGCCGTGCTCAAGGACGGCGATAGCGTCGAATTCCTCTACTTCATGGGAGGCGGCTGCTAATGGCATTTACCAACGAACAGCTGGAGCGCTATTCCCGCCACATCATCTTGAAAGAGGTGGGCGCGAAGGGCCAGAAGAAGCTCCTGAACGCAAAAGTTCTCGTGATTGGCGCAGGCGGCCTCGGTGCCCCCGTGGCGATGTACCTTGCCGCAGCCGGCGTGGGTACCATCGGCATTGCTGATGCCGACGTGGTCGACCTTTCCAATTTGCAGCGCCAGATTATCCACGCCACGCAGGATGTGGGCAAGCCCAAGGTGCAGTCCGCGAAAGAGACGATGGAAGCGATGAATCCCGATGTGAAGGTGATTACGTACCATACCTTCGTCACAAGCGAAAACATTCTCGACCTCATCAAGGATTACGATTTCATCATCGACGGCACGGACAATTTCCCGGCGAAGTTCCTCATCAACGATGCTTGCGTGATGGCAAAGAAACCTTTCTCCCATGCGGGAATCATCCGCTTCCAGGGCCAGCTCATGACGTATGTTCCGGGCCAGGGCCCCTGCTACCGCTGCGTATTCAAGGAGCCGCCTCCGAAAGATGCCGTGCCGACCTGCAAACAGGCAGGCGTGATTGGCGCCATGGGTGGCGTTATCGGTAGCCTGCAGGCGATGGAAGCCGTCAAGTACATTCTCGGCGTGGGCAATTTGCTCACCGGTTACCTGCTTACCTACAATGCGCTCACCATGGAATTCCGCAAGGTAAAACTCCCGACGCATACCGAAGACTGCGCTGTTTGCGGCACGCACCCGACCATCACCCAGCTCATCGACTACGAGCAGGCGGTCTGCGATTTGAAACATTAAACCTTTGTTGTCATGCCCGCCCCGCATCAAGTGCGGGGTAAACTCTGGCGGGCATCTCCCCTAAAAAAGATCCCCGGTCAAGCCGGGGATGACATTGGAGAAAAAATGATTACCATTTCAAAAGACAACTATGAAAAAATCCTGGCGCATGCGGAAAAGAACTTGCCGGAAGAAGCCTGCGGACTGATTGCGGGCGAAGTGACCGCCGAAGGAAAGGTGATTCGCGAAGTGTATCTGCTCACGAATATCGACCATTCCAACGAGCATTTTTCGCTGGACCCC
>CACZII010000257.1 GCA_902781185.1 Fibrobacter succinogenes | reverse complement strand
CAGGCACAGATGGCTGTGTTGTTTGAAAGAGAACGTTCTGTCATCGCTAAACATATCGGAAATGTTTTTAAGGAACAGGAACTAGATGAAAAAAGTAATGTGCAAATTTTGCACAATACTCTCTCAAAGTTCAAACCAACCACAATTTACTCATTAGATGTCATCATTTCTGTCGGATATAGGGTAAAATCTCTAAGAGGTACTCAATTCCGCCGCTGGGCCAATCAAGTCCTGAAAGACTACATACTCAAGGGCTACGCCGTAAACCAACGTAAAATTGCGACTGATTTGCAAATTGCAGACCGCCTGCACGAACAACGGCAACTCATTGAGGGCCAAGGCGTCAAACTCGCAAATGTTGATACGCGACTTTCCGCAGTCGAACAGCATATCGACTTTTTTGTGAAAGCTTCACAAACTCCCACAGGTGGCATTCTTGCGACCGGGACACGGTTCGTTCTTGTTGCTGACCTTGTGAAGTCGGCAAAGCGTTCTGTAGTGTTCATCGACCCGTTTGCCACTGTCGATGTACTGAAATTTGCAGCGATGCGGTCGAAGGGTGTCTTGGCGACAATCTACTCCCCGAGAATCACGCCCGAATTCAGGGCTGCTGCAGACTTACATAAAAGGCAGTATCCCGGACTGGAACTGAAGACCATGCGCACAGTCCACGACCGTTTCTTGCTCATCGACGACACCGTGTATCACTTTGGTGCAAGTTTCAAAGACATGGGAAACGAGATGACGGCTTACAGCGTGCTGAATTTCGTGACACCCGAGGAGGTCATTGAGAAGATACGCGAATGCACAAAGGGGTGAAGGAGAAACATTGTAAAAGCCTCTCGGAGGAAAATCAAAGTGACTAACAGTCACAAGATTTTCCACCCGCAGGAACAGCACTTACCCAAAAAGATTTTGACCGTAAAGCACTTGTAAACCGGAATCGCCACTTGTTTTTTTTCGACCGAGATGTGTGCTTCCCGAATGAACAGTCGAACAAAGTGAATCTGTGAATGAGGGAAGGCACACATCGAGGGAGAGATTTGTTAAAGGAAGCTCCATCCAAAATGATAGCGGATCCTCGCCGGAGCCTGCCCTGAGCAAGGCCGAATGGGCGAGGATGACAACAGGGATGGGATTTTGTAGAAACCCAGGCGGCTCAGCCAATCCAACTCACGCAAGCGTGGTTGTTTTGGCATTCGCCTTATGGGGTTTTTAAGGGGCGGGCCCCTTAGGTGAGGGGGTGCTGGAAGACTTGCCGAGAACGTTGGATTGTGATTGCTTCACCCCTATTCGGGGTTCGCAATGACACTACCGGCTTTTGTCTAATCGCCAAGGCTGCAAGCAGGGGGAGGCCTCCCCCACCATTTTAGCGACCCCTAGTCCTGCTTTTAGGCTGTCCCGTCGTTTTTCCTGGCCAAAAGTTCGTGGCTTTTGGCCCATTTTTCTATCTTTTCGCCCACTATGAACAATTCTGTGAACGATTTATGGGTCGGCGTGGACGTGGGTTCTACCACGGTGAAAATCGCAGTCGTCGATCCCGCTACTTCCAAGCTTTTGCACTACACCTACCAGCGCCACAACGCCATGCAGGCTCAGAAGGTCTTCGAGGTGCTGCGGGAGGCCCACGGGCTGTTCCCGGGAAAAAATTTCAGGGTCGCCTTTTGCGGTAGCGGCGGTCAGCCCTTCGCAGACGCCACCCGAGCGTTTTTCGTTCAAGAAGTCGTAGCCAACGCCCTTGCGGTGCGCGCCACCTACCCCGATACCCGAGTGGCTATCGAATTGGGCGGCCAGGACGCCAAGGTGGTGTTCTTCGAGAAGGACCGCACCACGGGCAAGCTTATCGCCTCTGACATGCGCATGAACGGCGTGTGTGCCGGCGGTACAGGTGCCTTTATCGACCAGGTGGCCGAACTTCTGCGTATCAAGACCGAGGCTTTCGAGGGTTACGCGAAGCGTGGCCAGAAGGTCTACGAGATTTCGGGCCGTTGCGGTGTGTTCGCCAAGACCGACATCCAGCCCATGCTGAACAACGGCGTTGCCAAGGAAGACATCGCCCTTTCCAGCTTCCACGCCATCGC
>CACZII010000256.1 GCA_902781185.1 Fibrobacter succinogenes | reverse complement strand
ATCGTGTTCGTGGCCCCCGACCGCGGCGACCGTTACTTCAGCAAGGGTTTGTACGAATAATGCTCAATTACCTGACCGTAATCCGCATTATCTGTCCACCCCTTAGGGGTTTAACCAGATAGGTTCCCGAACACTTCACGGCAGCATTCGTCTTTGCCTGCAACTCTTCAGCACCTGTAGCCGTAATTTTCGTAACAAACCGTCCCTGCATATCGAACACGAGATAGCTGCTGGAGGTTGTGGCAAAGCGTAGTGCGTGCAATTCGATTGACTCCACATGGCTAGTGTCCTCAAAGTTAAGCCAATCAATGTTGACATAGTTCCCCAAGATTTCCATTTTGAGGATATGCTCGCCTTTGGGGAGTTTCACCATGCCGGCATTGTGAACGGCGTACGTGTCCCAGTCGGCACCTTGCGGAACGATGATGTCTTCTGTAACCGCCACATCATCAACGTAAAGCTTGACTCCCGCATTTTCTGACTTTGTGGCATAGCGAACCGTCAGCATGTAATCCTGTTCCTTGGCAACATTCACCGTATATTCCAGCCATTCACCTTCTTGGGTGTAGCCGATGGCGTAGCCATCACTTGCTTTAACGATATCGACGGCATCATCACGATACTCCATTTCCTTGTTCACGTCGTCCTTGTCCATGTAGGCCTTGCCAGGACCGCCCACGTCGTAGTTCTCCGTCTCAAGCCTTCCCGGAATTGCCGTAGCCACGCCGTTGTAAGGACCCTGGGGGACAATGGAGGTCACGTACACGCGGTAACCGTACTTGGTGTTGGCAATATTCACCGGCACCGTAATCTTGCCGTCGCTCACGTCGTATTCCTTGCTGGATACCGGCGTGGTAGAAGGAACCGCCTTGTCCTTGTCTTCCCACACCACGTATTCCACCGCCACATTCACCTTGTTGCCGAATGCGGCGGGGATACCCGAAATGTTCACGTTCACATCGCCCAGGGTGTTGCCGCCGAGTACGATGCTTGCAAAACCCTTCTTCTTGTCGAGGGCTGCAAAGCCGTCCACGCCGTCGCTCTTGTCGTTGGGCGGGGTCACCTTCGTCATGTAGCCGCTCATGTCGCCGTACCACTTGTACAGCCACCAGCCGCCGCCCCGCTCGTTGTTCTTGGTGAGAAGGCTGCCCAGGCGGCCCGGAAGCGGGACGAACCACCAGGAAATCATGGCGCTTTCGACACCGTGGCGTTCGAACTTGGCAATAAAGGGAATCGACAGGCCCGGGCAACCTTCTTCGCTATGTTCTGTCGAAGAATATTCGTTGATGCTGAGCGGGCGCGGCTTGACGTTGTACTTCTTTTCAAGATTGCGGTAGGTTTCGACAGAGCCAACAAAGCCGCCGCTACCCCACTGGTGCCAACTGACCACGTCGGGCATGCAGTTGTTCTGCGAGCAGTACCTCACGAAATCTTCCATCTTGGAAGCGTGATAGAAAGAATAAGAAGGCCCGATAACCTTTGCACCCGGATCCATCTGGCGGATCAAATCGTAAGTCTGTTTCCAGAGACCCGAATTGAAGTCGATGCTCGATTTCCAGGTGTCGTTCGGTTCGTTCCAAATTTCGTAACCGTCAAAATTCTTGTTGTTTGATTTGAGTTTATCGTTGATGACCGACTTGACTTCGTTTTTCCAGTGATCCATGTTCTGGAACTTGTACGGCCAGCCGGGCAATACGTCGGCCAGGCGGATCTGGATTTTGGCACCGATGCTTTCGACACGAGGTGCCACGAGGAACGCGCCACCGATGCCCTGCTGGCGACCGCTACCGCTGCGCGCAGGAGCAAGGAACACGTTGGGCCTGAGAGGAGCCACGTCCTTTTCGATGTTGCTCGGAAGATCTTCGGTCAGACCGTAGAGCGAACCCGTGGCCACATGGGTCACCGGCTTGATGCTGTCGCCAAGGCTCACGTCCAAATTCACGGCCGCTTCAGAAATGGCGGCCATAGCCAAAATAACAGTGAAAAACTTACACTTCATCCCTTTTTCCTTTTCCCTGCCTCAAAAATACCCTAATTCAAGGGAAAAACGCATAGCTGTCAAGAACTTTCCGTTGACGAATTGTCAA
>CACZII010000255.1 GCA_902781185.1 Fibrobacter succinogenes | reverse complement strand
TCCATGTTGATGCCTTCTACCTTCCAGCCCTTGCTCTTACCAGCCTTGGTCACATACAGGTTCACCGCAGAGTCGGCCTTGTTCACAATTTCCATAAACTCAAAGGGAATCGAACCAATCTCAGGAGGATGGTAGTAAATCTCGTCGATAAAGAGGGGACCCACCTTCAGGGCGTCGTTTGCAGAACCCTTGGTAGCCGTCTTCATGGCGCCCTGAGACGTAGAGCCATCACTCACATCTACAATACCGCTACTCTGGTTGCTGGCAGCAAGAAGCAAACTAGATTCGCCACCGGTCTTCTTGCCATCCACAACCTCGTACAGATAATAGGAACCTCCCTTGGCGTTCAAGATGATTTCTTCACCAAAAGAAGTAGAATCATCAGCAGGAAGCACCAGGTAACCCTTGGCAGGAACCTTTCCCTTCTGGATGGTCCAAGCCATTTGCTTGTACTTGGATTCAAAAATCCAGCCAGTCACATCCACATCCTTGTCGCCGAAGTTGTAAAGTTCCACCCAGCCTTTGTCCTTTCCAAGCACAAAGGGCTGAATCTCGTTCAGGCGAACCGTAATGGGAGACACGTATTCGTCGGCAGCACCGGGATTACCCCAGGTTTTCTTGCTTGCAGCCCAGGCACTGGCCTGGCTCGGGTTCCCGCCCACAAACACCAGGCTACTGCCATTCCCATCGGCAAGGCTCGGCCAAGGCGGTTCCTTGCTGAAAGCACAGCTCACATCGCCTTCACCTCTCAACTTCACATCGATGACATCCCCTTCGTTAGAAAGCTTGCCCAAAGAATCCGTCTTGACATCAACATCCCAGGGACCAAACAGGCGACCCTTGAAATCCGTATATGTCTCGCGGAACAATTCAGGGTTGTTAGTCACCACGATATATTCGTTGGTGTCCAGAGGTTCATCGGGGAAACTGTAGGAAATGGCTCCACCCAACCGAAGTTCGTATTGATTCATGTGCTTTATGGCTGATCCGCCCATAATCTTCAGCTCCACCCATTCCAGGGGAGACTGTTCAGGAGCGTTATACATGATTTCTGTGATCATCACATAGGCACCGTTAGCCTCGGTAGAGTTGGGATCGTAACCGCTGCCACCTTTACCGGACGAGCCGCTAGAGGAACTGTCAGAACAGGAACAAAGAAACGCCGAGAGCAGCGCTGCCATACAGGCATGAGATGTTTTTTTCAGAAGCATGGAGCCTCCCTTTCTTGCGGATACACCGCCATTAAAAATTTCCCGCAAGCCTAGTCCAGTACGGGTCCTTGAAATCCTTGGGATGTTCGTAGACACGGGACCATTCTGCGGCAGCATTTCCGAATTTAGAAAAACCGCCCTGGCGCAGGTTCAGAAAACGTATCAAATCAATCATCCAGAAGGGAACCTGGGAGCAAGGGCACTTCAGCTCCAGCACCGCATCACAGCCCGGCTTAAAAAACCGGGGAATTCCCGTAGAATGCATGTAATGAGGGTCTACAGTGTAGTCAAAACCGTTTTCTTCGCGGAACCGCATGCCCGTATCGATTGTCACGCGGGAGTACTCCTCGCGAAGGCCAAACCAGGCCCGGCGTTTGTACTGGGTCAAAAGCCTCGGGTGGGCGTTGTGCAGGTGGGTCTTGTACAAAAAATCTTTCAGGTACTTGCGGTCCGTATCACTCTTGCAGGGCCAATCTTCGGGCTTCATGTTCCAGACTTCGCCGGGGCTTATCCCCTTGACGGTGGCGCGGCTCTTGTAGCAGACCTCTTTCACCTTCCGCTTGCTTTCGAAATGGAAGGTGCCGTCTTGTGCCGGGTGTTCACCATAGGTGCGGATACGCATATTGAAGCGGTCCAGCAGCCTGGCCTTTTTCCAGCCGAGGAATGTCCAGCGGTCCGAATCCAGATACAGGTTGGTAATCCAGTAAAAATGACCTGGCGTAATCTGGGAATAATGGTCTTCTTCGCAATAGGGCGCAATGAATTCGCCAATACGGTCCGCCCATGCCACAGGAATGTGGTACTTGAGCTCGAAACGCTCCAACAGGCTAAAACCGCGGGCTTCGGCCATTTTACTTAAGCCCCTCGCGCAGGTGGTT
>CACZII010000254.1 GCA_902781185.1 Fibrobacter succinogenes | reverse complement strand
CAAGCCTCTGGCCTACGCCTTGAACTGGATCATTATTCGTGGCACATACCAGTACCGGGTAGTGATTTTCAACATCAAGAAGATTGACGCCAGCATCGTGCGCAAGCTGAAGCTGATTGCAGACGCTCTGCAGAAATCTCCCTTCCACGTGACAGCGGCACATGCGTACGTGGATACCACCGAGTCGGATTACTACCTGGAATCCAAGCGCCCATCCGAAGGCCTGAACTTCAAGCAGCTTTACGGCCCACGGGAACTGAGCCTGAACCTGGGGCATTTCAGCCTGCGGTACCCCGTGACGGGATTCAGCCAGATTAACGAGAGCCAGATCCATAACCTAATCAAGGCGGCGAGCCGTCTGCTTTCGCTTACCAAAGAAGACCACTTTCTGGACCTGTACTGCGGTTACGGTTTGTTCAGCTTTGCGCTGGGCGAAGCCGCCAAGTCGGTACTGGGCGTGGAATGGGAAGGTCCATCTATCGACTGCGCCAAGGCATCGGCCAAGCACCTGAAGAAGAACTACCGCTTTATCGCAGGCAAGATTGACGAGGAGTTTGTGCAGACAAGGCTCCCGCGGCCCGTGCTGAACGAGCCCGAAAAAATCCTGCTGGACCCGCCCCGCAAAGGGTGCGAACCTGGCGTAATCCACGCTCTCGCCATGCGCAAGCCTATCCGTGTGGCCCATGTGTTCTGCGGTACTGATGAGATTCCCGCTTCCTTGAAGGAATGGGAACGTTACGGCTACCGCGTGCGAGAAATCCAACCATTGGATCTGTTCCCCGGCACACCGCATCTTGAAACGATTGTAATGTTGGAAAGAAAATAGAGTGTGAAGGTGTGAAGTGTGAAATGTGGAATGAGAAATTAAACACTACACATTTCACATCACACATTGAGGAAGGATAATGTCAGCAGATGTTTTGACAACGGGAAGGCCCGCGCTGTGGACGCGGAACTTCGTGACGGTGGCCGCCGCGAACTTTTTGCTGTTCTTCAGCTTTTACCAACTGTTGCCCATACTCCCGCTGTACATCATCGAGAAGTTCCAAACCGACAACGCCACCGCCGGATTCATCATCTCGCTTTACACCATCGGGGCGCTGGCCTGCAGGCCTTTCGCCGGATTCTTGGTAGACACCCTCAGCCGTAAGCCGCTGTATTTCTGGACGTTCTTCGCCTTTACCGCCTGCTTTCTGGGCTACAAGACGGTGAGCATTCTTGCCATCTTGGCAGTGGTCCGCTTTGCCCACGGGCTTTTCTTCGGGATTTCCAGCACGGCAAGCAATACGGTGGCTATTGACGCCTTGCCTGCGAGCCGTCGTGGTGAAGGCATCGGCTATTTTGGTATCAGCGTGAATCTGGCCTTCGCCACGGGCCCTATGACCGGCATGTTTCTGTACGAGGCCTTCGGCGATACCATCGTGTTCATCATTTCCATCGCCCTGTGCGTTATCGGCCTGATTTTGGTGCAGACGTTGAACGTTCCACGCAAGGAAAAGAAGCCCCACGCCCCCCTTTCCCTGGACCGTTTCTTTTTGACGCGAGCCATTCCGCAGTTCGTGAACTTTATTTTTGTGGGCTTTGCCTACGGGCCTGTCACCAACTACATCGCCCTCTATGCGAAGGAGCTTGGCATTGGAGGTTCCGGATGGTTCTACGCCCTGATTGCAGGCGGCCTCATTTTGAACCGTGTGATGACAGGACGGCTTATCGACAGAGGTTACCTGATTCACCTGGTAGGTACCGGCATGACCCTGAATGTGGTGGCCTACTTTATCTTGGCTTTTAGCCACTCCCCCATTACTTTCTTTGTGGCGGCATTCCTGATTGGTACCAGCCTCGGGCTTATTTTCCCGGGTTACCAGACCATGTGCGTGAACTTGGCCCGTCACGACCAGCGTGGTACCGCCAACAGCACGTACCTGAGCGGTTGGGATATCGGCATTGGTGCGGGAATTTTGACCGGTGGCTCCATGGCCGGTTATTTTGGCATACACCAGCCCGTGTTTTTGGCCTGCGCCGTGGCCCTGATTATCGCAGACGTTCTCTATTTCGCCTGGACCGCACGGCACTACCTAAAGAACAAGCTGGAAGGGTAACTATCT
>CACZII010000253.1 GCA_902781185.1 Fibrobacter succinogenes | reverse complement strand
GCCAAGCAAAAGAAAAAGACGAAATGATTTGCCTTTTACAGAAATTGGATAGACTGCTTGCGTATAAGCGTTCTCTAACCAAAAAATAAGGTTGTTCCCCTTTGACGACTCAAGGGGGATTTCTATTTTTGTGTATAGATTTAGAAACAAATGATTCTACGACGCAAATCCGGACTAGCTGAAAGGCAGCGACGATGACCCCGGTAAGCGGCGCCAATGAATAGGAAAAACCTATGACCTTAATGATTCTCAAGATGCTCGGATGCCTCGCGCTCCTCATGTTCGGCATGAAGACCATGAGCGAAGGCCTCCAGAAACTTACCGGTGGACACCTTCGTGCGTTTCTTGGCACTATGACCAAGCATCGGGCCGGTGGATTGCTTACGGGAACCTTTATTACCGCCGCCGTGCAGTCTTCTACTGCCACCACCGTCATGACCGTCAGTTTCGTCAATGCTGGTCTGCTTACTCTTAAGCAGGCCATTCCTGTTATTATGGGGGCGAACATCGGTACCACGGCCACGGCCTGGATCATGTCCATCTTCGGATTCCAGTTCAACATGAGTAGTTTCGTGTGGCCCTTCTTTGCCCTGGGAATTATCCTCTCCTATGTGCGGAAAAGCAACGTCAAGAGTTTCGGCGAATTTGTTTTCGGATTTTCTTTCATGTTCCTGGGGCTTACCACCCTACGCGAAAATGCGGTGGCCATGGACTTGTCCCACAACCAGGCGGTCATTGACTTTTTTGCGGCCAGCGGAAACTGGGGCATTCTGTCCACTTTGTTGTTCCTGCTTTTGGGAAGTGTCCTTACCATGTGCGTGCAGTCTTCTGCCGCCATCATGGCCATTACCCTCCTTCTTTGCAGTAGCGGGGTGCTCCCGATTTACCAGGGCATTGCCCTTGTGATGGGTGAAAATATTGGAACCACGGTGACTTCGAACCTGGCAGCCCTTTCGGCCAGCACCCAGGCTCGGCGTGCGGCCCTGGCCCACATGCTTTTCAACGTGTTCGGCGTGGTGTGGGTACTGATTGTTTTCCACCCCTTCGTGAACATGGTTTGCCATATCGTGGGCTTTGACCCGAACATTGTCCCCCAGACCCAAGAAGAAATTGCCGAGGCCAGCGTGCGGGTGACTTACGCTCTGTCCGGATTCCATACGGCGTTCAACCTCTGCAACGTGGCGATCCTCATCTGGTTCATCAAGCCCATGGAAAATATCATCTGCAAGATTATCCGCGAAAAGGAAGATGGCGAAGATTTCAGCATCAAGTTTATCAGTGCGGGCCTCATGAGTACTGCCGAACTTTCCCTGTTCGAAGCCCGTAAAGAAATCAACCTGTTTGCCGAACGCACCCTGAAGATGTTCCGCTTTGTGCCGGACTTGCTCAAGATGAAGGACGAAGGGGAGTTTACGAAGCTGTTTGCCCGAATCGAGAAGTACGAGAACATCAGCGACAAGATGGAAATTGAGATTGCGGGTTACCTGAACAAGGTGAGTGAAGGACGCCTGAGCCCCGAAAGTAAGCGTGTGCTGCAGTCCATGCTGAAGGAAATTTCTGAAATCGAGAGTATCGGAGACTCTATTTTCAACATGTCCCGAGCTATTCGCCACAAGTTTCAGAGTGCAGACGACTTTACCGAGGAACAGTATGGCCGTATTGAGGTCATGATGAAGCTTTGCGACAAGTCCATGGCCCAGATGGTGGATATTATCGAGGATGCCCCCCAGGCCGACGTGAAGTCCACCCTGATGATGGAATACGAAATCAACGACTACCGCAAGAAACTCAAGCAGCTGAACGTAGACGACATCAATGCCCAGCGTTACAGCTACCAGATGGGCGTTCACTACATGGACGTGATCAACGATTGCGAAAAGCTGGGCGACTACGTGATTAACGTGGTGGAAGCCCACGTGAACCACAAGCTTTCGGGCTAGAATGCTTTTTGATGAAATTATAGACGACACCTACGAGGTGTCGGAATACCCCGCCCTTGCGGGCCTTACGCAGGAATGGCTTGAGTTCCGGAATACGCTGGTACAGTACCGTACGCTTTTGGCCGGCGGGGCTGAACTTTCGGTAGGTATTGCGAACGATTCCAACGCGGGAGCCGAAATGCCATGCGATTCGGGCATTGTGGCTCTACTGCGGGAATCGAACATTCCGGTGCTTGGCTTGCAAGACGCCTTGAAGGCGGAATCCCGCGGCCAGGGCTTTGACCTGATTCTGGATTGTGCGGGGCAGTTTTCTGCATGTCACCCCCGCTTTGGATTTGTGGAACTTACCCGAAGCGGAGTCCAGTTTTACGAGAACAGCGAAAAGCCTGTTTATGTGGCGGACAGTGGAATCGTTAAGCGTATTGAGACCAGCCTGGGAACCGGCGAGGGCTATGTGCGT
>CACZII010000252.1 GCA_902781185.1 Fibrobacter succinogenes | reverse complement strand
GAAACCCATGAAGAAGTTTTTCATGGCCCTTATCGTACCGAACATCAAGTCGGCGACAGACTATGCCCGCGTAGACAACTTTGCCTTCAACATCATGAAACCGAGAGTTCCAGGGCCTTACACCTTTATTTTGCCGGCAGACCCTCACATTGCAAGGCGGCTAGACGTAAAGCGTCCGGAAATCGGCATCCGTATGCCGACCCACCCCTTCTTTGCAGAGCTGTTCCAGCATTTCGACAAGCCTATCCTGAGTACGGCAGCAAAGCTCAGCGAAGAGGATATTTACGAGCCCGATGAAATCTGGAAGACCTTTGAGCATTCCGTAGAAATGATGGTAGACTGCGGACCTATCGAAATCAACCCCACGAACATCATCAGCCTGGTGGGAGACCAGGTCGAAGTGATTCGTGGCGAACTCGTCTAATTTTTTGAATTAGTTTCCGTTAATGCAACGCACGGAGTAGGCGTTGTTCTTGTTGTTCACAAGCTGTCGGACCATCTGGTCTGACATGCGGCCCATGGCCCAAAGCCAAATGGTTTCGTTGCGTCCGTTCTGGGCAGACCAGAAGCCAGCATACTCGCCCATATCTTCGTAGCGAACGGTCTTAGTACCAATCATCTTGCGGTAACCCGAAGAGAAAACGGTAAAGCCGTATTCGTCTGTACCGCCACCGCCATGCCAGCCTGTGGTGGACTTGAGCTTGCTGGCAAATTCACCGCACTTGTCCACACCGTCATAGCACTGAGTAAGGCCTGTGAGCATGTCTTGCCATTCCCTGTCACGAGGCAGATGCCAGCCTTCAGGGCAAGCCTTGCGGGCCCCTTCCAAGTCATAGAGACGGCCGCTGCGGACGCAGTAGTTGTCTTTGTCTTCGTAGCACCAAGAATGGCCCGGAACATTGTAGTTTACATTCTGGGCAAACCATTCACGACCTTCAATCTTAATGGTCCTGTAAACCTGTCCGTCGCGAGGGTCCTTAAACTGGCTGGAATTATCACGAATCAGGGAACGGTGTTCCTGCTCTTCGCGCCTGAAGTTAACCAGCAGTTCACGCTTGTACTTTTCACCTTTTTCGTATTTCTTATTCCAGGCATCCTGTGCCTTCTTGTTGAAGAACTTGATCTTTATGTCACCTACGGCATAAAGGGCATCTCCACAAGCCAAATCTACGCCAGCCACATGTACAACCAAGTCTTCTTTGCCATAGGTCTCAGCATCACCGAAGTAGGAAATCCAAGCCTCTTTGGTTGTATTGCAAACCGAAAAGAAGTCTCCCCTTTCGATGACTTCGGCAGGGACTGTCATGTTACCGGCTATGGCGAAAGAGAAGCCATCACTATCAACCTTGAATGAAACGGGCTGGACATTCTTGTAATGGGTGTATTTTCCAAGACGAACATTGCCGCTAACCTTGGCCGAGGCATAGTTGGCCTCTTCGTTGGTCTTGAAAATGGATTCCCAGGATTTGGGCACAGCAAAGGAATAAATTGCAGAAAAGCAGACTAAAAAGCAAACAATTTTGCGAAGCACGGGGACCTCTCGTTAAAAACAGGAACAATGATAGTTTTTTTTATTCCAAATGGCATTCACTTTATGCTAAAACCATGTAAAAAAGCTACATTGTAGCCCATGGCAAAAAACAAGTATATCCTACAAATTCATTGCCCCGACCAGACAGGACTCATTGCTGGAACAACCCAGGTCCTGGCCAAGGCTGGCGCAAATATTATTGACCTACAACAACATACGGCTAAAGACATCGAAACCTTTTTCCTCCGGGCCGTCTTTGAAATGGAATCCGACGATGTCCAGGAAATCTACAAGCATCTTGAAACCCTAGAAGGGCACCTGAAGCTCAACTGGAAATTGTTTGACACTTCCAAAACGGAACGTGTGGCCATTTTTGTGTCCAAGACAGACCATTGCCTCTATGATCTGCTTCTGAAGCAGCGTGATGGTGACTTGCCCTGCGAATTCAGCTGCATTGTCGGAAACCATCCCGATCTGGGACCCGTGGGTGGAACCTTCGGTGTTCCGTTCTACTATGTGCCCAGCAATCCGGACAAGAATATTCCCGAGAACCGTTTCCGCGAAATTATTGCCGAAACCCGCACCGATACGGTGGTACTGGCCCGCTACATGCAGATTCTGAGCGAAGCCTTTACCGAAGAATTCAAGTA
>CACZII010000251.1 GCA_902781185.1 Fibrobacter succinogenes | reverse complement strand
CGGTTCGTGCGCCACGACATCCGCTACCGCGATGTCCGCTTCGGCGGTCACAGTCTGATTCCCCAAACCGCCGAAGTGACGCTCAAGGAGCGTCGTGGCGACTGCAAGGACATGGCATTACTGCTCAAGGAAATGCTCGCTGCCATCGGAGTCAAGAGCTACCTGGCCGCCATCCACCTCACCGAAGAAGGATTCGAGCACCTGCCCACCATCCAGCAGTTCAACCACATGATCCTCTACGCCACCGATAAGACGGGCAATGACCGCCCCGTGCCCCTGGACATGGAAGGCAAGGTGGCCCTCATCATCGACGAAGACAACAGTCGTGTAGTCACCACTCCCATCTTGGAAGACAATCAGGAGCACCAGATCGCCATAGACCACCGCCTGTTCATCGGCGAAAACGGAGCCTGTGAATTCCGAGATTCCGTAACGCTGCAGGGCAAGTTCGCTAGTTCCATCCGCAACCGATTCTTCGGCCGCGAAACCAAGGAACAGGAACAACTGATGGAGAACTTCCTCTCTGAAGGTGTACCCGACGTAAGCATCGGAAACATCCGCATCGAAAATCTAGACGCCTTCAACAAGCCCCTGATTCTTGTGACCACTTACGCCTCCAAGGGATACTTCGGCCAGGGCGGTTCCGAACTCAAAGGCCGCTTCCCCAACGTATGGGAACGGAGTCTCTTCAAGCTTCCCAAGGTAGCCAAGCGCCACCACCCCATCCGCATGCCTCACGAAACCCAATTCAGCTACCACCTGAACGTCAAAGCGCCCAGTGGCAAATCCGTAAACAGAATGGAACTACCTGCTGAGCGAGACTAGCCCGCTAATCGTGGTTAAATAGTTACTTGCAAAATTCCACGACCGAAGGGGCCGGGTGCTTGATCAGGGCCAAAATACCCTTATCCTTCTTGACCGCTTCCATCTGAACAGCTTCGCTAGCCCGTTCCAGGAACTGGATACAGCGGGGATCCGCATGGACGGCAGCAAGTTGTACCGGTTCCGTACGGCGCTTGATGCTCACAAATTCCAAAGCATGATAGTCCTGCTTCACAGCGGCAGCCACCATGGCGGCAGAAGGGCGTTCAATGTCCTGAAGGAGTTTCCAGTCCCTCTCCAGGGCGGCAAGCATAACCTTCTCCCCGGGGTTGCTGACATACTTCAAAGCATCGGCATTCACCCGGACCGCCTCGGCCCACAGGTCGTCACCGGCATCCTTGATCTGACGGACCACCTTCCAGTCTTCACGGATGGCAGCCCTGAGCAGGTCCGGATTGTGGACAAACTTGAGGATGTTCGGGTCAGCCTTCACCGCCGCTGCCATCGCCTCTTCGGAGACGGCATTCAGAGCGTCAACCAAGGCATTGCAAGGACCGCACTTCACATATAGAATTGCCTGGGGATTTCCCGCAAAAGCGGCCAACTGAACCTTTTCAGTAGGGTTTTCAATCAGGCTAATGGCATACCAGTTGAGGCCAACGGCCTCCAACTGCTGTTCTTCGGTGGGGTTCTGAATGTTCTTGATTTCGGTCCAGGACTGCATAAAACCTCGCTCTCGATCTCTTCGCCGTTCAAAAATAATAAAAAGCCCGGAAATGCGTAGCAGTGCAAATCCGGGCTTATGGGTTCTATGATAAAGTTACATTACGAGGCGTTTACTGTTCACACCTGCGCCGTCTTAAGTTCAAAGGCCTCTGGGTACGCCTTACGGGCACAGTCCCTGCATAGGGTCGTCAGGTGGATCCTGTGGGTTCCAGACATGGGAATCTGGCAACCGCAGTGGTCGCACTTGGCAAGGAACACCACGGAGGATGCCACCTGGGTCTCGGGAACTGTCGCTGCCAGGGCTTCGCCTTCTACAAGCTTACGAACCACATTACAGAAACGGAGCCGTCCCTGTTGGTCCTGCTTGGCCTCCCGTGTGATATAGCACTTGAAGCTACGGCCCTTGCGGGTACGCATCTTGGCAATGAAGCTACAATTCAGCATGGTATTGCCAGATCTGTAGGCTTCCCAATCCTTTTGATAACGGTACAGGTCGTTCAGGTAGTGCCAGCGGATTTCGCTTTCGTCGAAACCGAACATCCGGCAAAACCGCCTGTTCCCCGAAAGGATGCGACCATGCTCGTTGACTTCGAAGCAGGCCGTTTCTTGATTATTATTCATATCAATCATGTTGTCCTCCTGCTGTTAGATGGTTCCAAGAAAAGGGGTTTCAATTTCATGACTCTTGTTGCGGCTTTCCGCATCGGCGTCGTTAAGGGGTTCCACGGAAATCCACAGGTCTTCCAAGCTGAATTCCAAGGATTCCTTGCCCACAAAGATGGATTCTTCGGACGCTAAAATCTTCTCGAAGGAAACTTCCGTCTCCCCAACCTTCTTGCCGTTTTCGTACAGGGAAACCTTCTTGCCATTCCAGGTGGCCATCAGGTAATAGCGCTTACCGAATTCCAGGGCGTTCTTGCTTACCACAGCGTTCTTGCAAGAGAGGCTGTCGCCACTGCCATCGGCCAAGAAGAAGGCGAAACTGGTCTTTTTGGCACCGCACATTCCCTGAATTACCGAGAGGCTGAATACATCCCTGTCCTCTGCAGAACCAAATCCAAGCTTGCCCACCAGATTCTTGCGGAATGTAGACGCCGTATCCAAGATCTTGTCCACCTGCAGAACCACTTCAACAGCAAATCCGGTTGCACTATCCAGAATTCCCCTATCGTCTTCTACCACGCCAAACTGGGAAGCCCCCTTGAAATGAACCGCACCAACAGCATTCGATGTCTCGTCATAACTGACAAATCCGCCATATTCAGGATTGCCATAGAGCTTCATGCCCGCGGTCCAGGACCTGGAGTCATTCACGAAATCCACGGGACCATCCTTAGCAACGGCACCAAAAGCCCACCAGCTGCGAAGCCCGTATTCCATAGAGAGACAGAATCCACTCCACTTGCACCGGCAAGAGCGCCTACGTTCACCTCATGTTCCACCTTCACAAAGCGGGTCAGATCCATGGGAACCACCAGCAGATCAGCCTTACCCACAGGCAAGCCAGCAAGTTTGTAGAAGCCAAGAGAATCCGTCTGGGCGGTCCAAGAAGAACCTGGTATGCGGACCGTAATGCCAGCCGCCGTAGAATCGTCACG
Source organism: Fibrobacter succinogenes (assembly GCA_902781185.1). Classification (GTDB taxonomy): domain Bacteria; phylum Fibrobacterota; class Fibrobacteria; order Fibrobacterales; family Fibrobacteraceae; genus Fibrobacter; species Fibrobacter succinogenes_G. Next base: position 638 of record CACZII010000251.1, on the reverse strand, counting down.
GAGCATGACCCGACCATTAAAATCAACGGTTTCCTTAAGAGCCACCGACTTAAGGTCCACATCCTTGCCCTTGAATTCTACCATCTCGTAGAAGGCCAGAGTATCCACGCTTGCTGTAATTCCATAGCTGCCATAACGTTTTACAGGCAGACTGAATTCACCCTTGGAATTTGTCACATCAGAAGATTCCAACGTATCCACTTCTACAGACTTGCAGAGAACCTTGGCGCTGACTACCGGAGAGCCCTTCCTATCCACCAGCACACCAGCGATGGTATTGGTCTCTTCGCTTACACCGCCAGCCACTTCGTTGTTGGAGCAGCCCACCCACACAAGGACAACAAAGAGGAAAGCCGCAAAGATTGTCGAATAAAGCTTATTCATCTTGCGCCCCCTCTGCCTTAGCGCCTTCCCCGAAATACTTGGTCAGGGGGAACAGCTGCATATTCAAACGGTAAACCTTGTCGGTACGGGAATCTTCCAGGGCGATAGCCGCAATGCGACGGCGAAAAGCCTCTATCTCCATGGACACCCGCTGAAAAGCCTCTTCGGAAAGCCCCAGGGTAAGTCCCGAAATGTCACGTTCCTTCACAGGAATCTCATCCAGGGCGCGCACGGCAAGCTCCCCCATCTGGCGG
>CACZII010000250.1 GCA_902781185.1 Fibrobacter succinogenes | reverse complement strand
CCTGGATAAAAATATTTTACGGAATTGCAACACATACAAAAAAGGCTCGCGGGTGCGAGCCCTGTGTTTTAGTGTTAGGTGTTCCTTACGGAGTGGCGGCGGGGGCGTCCTTTATGCAGCGGATGCGCCCGGACTGTGTCGAGGACCACCCTGTATAAGATTCAGGTTCTTGTAGATTGTAGAGAGAGGCTGTTCCTGTTCCACCATAGATGTCAACAAGATTCGTCGTAGATGTCAAGTATTCATCTTCAGTACTGCTATATGTACCGTAAAAATCAATATTAAATCCTATCAAATTCTTCCCCTGTCCACCATTTCTCTCTGGCTTAAAGAGGGCGGCAAAAATAGTCATAGGCTTAGTGTTTTCCGTCAAATTAACCTCCCCACTGACAATTTTAAATAACTCTCCCCACTCCCTTATTGTCGGGATACGCCAACCATCGGCACTAGGACAAACAGAGGTTCTTTCTGCAGACGTATACTTCATGCCATATTCACAAACGCCGGCAGTTCCCAAGCAAGTGGTGTTTGCTGTTGCGAATTTCAAATCGTCAGTCATCCACACCTTGCCGCCAATGGTCATGGTCCCATACTCCACAGATTTCGTGTTATATGTATCTGTACGGGTATCAGTATACGAACCCGTTGTGATTTCTATACCCTTTAGGTAAGCAAGCCACTTGGTATATGTATAATCATCACAATTGCCGTAGTCCCCGAATTGGTACACAGAGAACTCGTTTTCGAATGTGCCGACATCCGTACCGCCAACGGCCTCTACGTACGCATACTTTGCACTGGTAATGACCTTGTCAAAATCAACACTATTGGCTACAGGTTCAAAGTCTCGCCAGAGCAATTGCACCATAGTGTCTTTTACAACATCTCCATCCTTGGTGGCAGGCAATGCAGCCTTCACGAACCCGGTTTCGCCTTCGATAAGCAGGTTCATGTCCTTTTCAGAAGAATAAGTCAGGCATACACCGCCTCTTCCCGAAATATTTGTGCCTGTAGTGCTGTAGGTGAACATTGCTCCTACGAAAGGCCGGTACTTGTCGGCAGAAACAGTCTGTGCTTCTGTTACGGAAACACTGGCCTTGCCCTTAATCTGGGCACCATCCCTATACAAGGTGGGACGAGTTACAGAAGCGTTTGCACCAGCGGCGTCCCCAGTAAAACGCACCAAATTGCCACTGGCCTTATCAGCAAATTGGTCATTGTACAAAGTAGAGACATTTACACCACTCGTGAAAGTAATGTCACTTATATTTTTAAGGGGATTCCATACATGGTTAGCGAGCGTCTTGCTCTGCTTCCTTACATAGGTGCTGTCGCCACAGTCGTAAATCATGTAGTCAAGGCCTGCGTTCTTGAGCTTGCAGCGGTCGGGGTCCCACGTTGGGGTGGTGCCGCTAAAGCTGCTGCCGTCGGAACCCTTGGTGCCCTTGTCGCCCTTGTCACCGGTGCTGCCATCGGAGCCCTTGGCTCCGGTCTTGCCGTAGTTCAGGGTAGCTTGCAGACTTGCCCTCGGCTCCGCCCTTGGAAAGGTTTACCCACTTTTCGGCGGTGCAGATATAGAGTTCCTTGGAACTGGTGATGGTGGCGAACATGCCTTCGTAGCCCTTGTCGCATTCGGGGAATGCGTCTTGGTTGGCGTAGGCCTGGGTGGCTACGGGGCTGTTGTCGGTGACGTTGTCGCCGCAGGCGTTAAGGAGGGCGAGGGATGCTATGGATCCTATCGCCACTACGTGGCTCCAGGATGACACGAAAGAATTTTTCATAGTAATCGTTTTCATTGTTTAGCCCTCCTTATTCCTTAACCTGGTCTTTGACGCAACGGACGGGTGCAAAAAAGCTTTTGTCCAAATTATTGGATCCAATAGCTGCTCTCTCGTAAGTTTCATTAAAAGCGACATAAGACAGCATCGCATAATCATCATCTGCATTCTCGCTTTGCCAGAAGTAAGCTTGTGCTCCGACCAAATTTTCAACGCTACCATCGAAATATCCCGCTGCCATAGCATTAAAGCCCAGCCAATCGGAATCGTCCTTTTCGCTCGGAATAGACATAAGTGCCCTGCCCGCCACAAACCTCGTTCCAGAAACAGCCTCGTCATAGCCTGCAGCCTTGAACAACTTCTCAAACTCCTTGCTGGTGGGCAAGTGCCAACCTTCGGGGCAAATTCCCTTAACAGGAGCCGTGAGGGCGCAAGTCATGCCGTATCCGCAACGCCTGCCTGCAACCTCGTTGCCGTCTTCGTCCTGGTAGATCGAGGCGTCATTATACAAGCCCATGGAGTCCATGGCGGCAGCCCAAGTGTAAAGCGGCCCGTACTTATCGCAGGTGTCTTTATCGGCGTAGCAATAGGTCAGATCTATGGCAATCGGATTTCCCTCGCCGTCTAGCACCTCCGCGGCATCTTCTCCAAACTTATCCAGTTTGTTGAAGGAGTAGGGGACTCTCAGGTTTTCTGCCATCCACACGTCTCCATCAATGGTGACGGTCTTATATTTATGGGTCTCGCCATTACGGGTGTCAGTAAGAGTGCCTGTTGCTCCCTTTTTCTTGAGAACTTCTGTCTTTATCTTGTTGACCGTGGGGCCTCCGCATTTGCCATAGGCGCCTATTTCGTAAACGGCGAAGGTGTTTTCGTATTTGCCTTCGGTAAGGCTGCCAGCAACCTTTATGATTATGTAACGCATACTCCCTGTCAAAATATCTTCCAATTCATCATTCTCGTTATCTGGTTTGAATGCCGAGTTGAAGATGTCCACCGTGGTTTCCTTGGCAGAAGCCTTGATTGGAACGCGGGCATAATGGTCTTTGACCCCAATAATAAGTTCCATGTCCTTTTCGGCTTCGTAAGTGAGGCAGAATCCGCCCCATGTAGAAACATCCGGCCATCCTGACAGGTATATTTCAACACCCACCATGGGTTCCAGTCCGAAATCAGCGTTTTTCTGGGCGCCATTTATTACCTCAATGGAAGCCTTTCCCTTGACGGCATGATTTCTTCTGTCAACATTGCTAGGCAGTATAAAATAATCCTCGCTAGAACCAGTATTTGCCCAGGATTCGTCTTTCCAACGATTCAGTGTGGCAACGCTCTTTCCGTCAGGACTTTTTATATGCGACGCGAGTATTCCCGAGGATATTTCGTATCCATTAAGGTCATTAAGATTTAGCGTAGGAGCAAGAATATTCCAGGTCTTGAGGTTGGCCTTGTATCCGCTCACATTCTTTACATAGACGCTGTCGCCGCAGTCATAGACCACGTAGTCAGCGCCGGAATTGAGCACGGCGCAGTCGTTTTTGCCGAGAGTCAGGTCACGGCCGTCGCTCCCGCTGCCGTCAGAGCCCTTTTCGCCGACTAGGCCGTCGGGGCCCTTTTCTCCCTTGTCGCCGGCTTCACCCTTGGCTCCGTTCTTGACCACCGCCACGGAATCGCCACCGCAAACCACCTTGTAGCCCGTCTTGTTTGCAAGTTCTACGGTGGAGCAGGCGAATTCACCGTCTTCGCTGACGGTGGAGGAGCTGTTCAGCAGGCTCTTCCAGGAACCTTCAGAACATACATAAACCTCTTTCTTTGAGGGGATGGTGGCAAAAAGACCTTCGTACTTTTCACCGCATCGTTGGTAATGTCGTCGCCGCAGGCCATCAACAAGACTAGAGACGAGAGACTAGAGACGAGAGAAAGTTTTTTCATAGTAATCTTTTTCATTGTTCAGTCCTCCTTATTCCTTAGCCTTGTCTTGAATGCAACGGACCGAGAAACCACGACTCTTGGTTTCGCCATTAGATTCGCTGTTTGTTATTGAGGGGAAATTTGTATACTTATAGCGGGCATGTGTAGCACTATACTGATCGCTAGACCAGAGATACGTATTGGTAACGGATGTACTATAACTGGAAAGATTGTTATTTGAGAAACCCGTCGGAACTAGGGAGAATCCCAGCCAATTCCATTTGCCTTCGTCGCCAACCGCCAAACCGCGAAGTAAGGTCGTACTATTCAGAGATTTGTCGAATATTGCCGTATTCCACAGTTCGTTAAGTTCCGCCATATTGGGCACATGCCAACCGTCAGGACAAATTCCCTTGACAGGGGCAGTGAGGGCACAAGATTTATTATAACCACAATGCTTGAGGGCTACATCAATGCCGTTTTCATCCTGGTAAACAGAGTCGTCGTTGTAGAGGCCCACGGAGTCCATGACGGCGGACCATCTGTAGAGACATCCCTTGGCAACAGTTTCTTCTTCTGTTGCAGGGCAAAGGATCATGGGTTCATCGTCTGACGTTCCTGCAACACCATCTTCACCGACAGTTTTAGCGTCGTAAGGAATTCTCAGGTTTTCCGCCATCCAGGTCTGGTTGCCTATGGTTACAGTGTTATAGGTAATGGCGGGGTCCGTGCGGTTGTCCACAAGCTTTCCCGTACCCTTCTTGACGGTCTTTGCCCAGGCTTCAATGTCTTCAAATCTAGGGCCACTGCAACGGCCATAAGCGCCAATCTCATAGATGGCGAATTCGTTCTCGTATTCGCCTTCTTCAAGGCTCCCCACCGCCTTGATGATGATTGCGAGAGCGTCGCCGAGAATCCCCGCCACCTTCGCGTCGGCACTGTCAGCCTTAAAATCTCCAGGAAGGATATTCACCGTGGTCACCTTGGACGAGGCATTAAGCGGAACACGTGCAACCTCCAATCCAATGTTATGAACAGCGATGAGTTCCATTTTCTGTTTGGCTTCGTAGGTGAGGCACAGTCCGCCCAACGAATGAACACTCATGGAAGCGAATTGCATGTACACGCCTACCATCGGCTCTACTGGGAAACTGACATATTTGGTTGCTCCGCTTTCGACAGTGAGCTTAGCCTGAGCCCTGATGGCGAAGTCCTTCTTGAGCCTGTCGGCGGTCACGTTAGCATCGTCGTCAATCCAGACGTCATCGCCATCCCAAAGGAATTTTCCATCGGAGTTGCCTGTAGCGGATTCGAAGGACGACATAGAGAAGTAGTTGCTGATTACCGTCCCGGCCTTGTTCTTGATGACTGTTTCCGTGTTTAGGCCGTTCCAGGTCTTGAGGTTGGCCTTGCTGCCGTTCAGACTTTCCAGGTATTCTTCGTCACCGCACTTGTAGAGGGTTATGTCAAAACCCACGTAGGTCACGGAGCAGTCAGTTTCGTCCAACTTCAGGTCCTTGCCGCTGGAACCGGAGCCGTTGGAACCCGGATCGCCCTGATTGCCTTGTCCGCCCTGCTTACCGGGGTTACCCTCGGGGCCTTTTTCGCCGTTTTTGAGGGTGGCCACGGCCTTGCCGTCGCAAACTATCTGCACACCGCCGTCGGTAGTCTTGGCGGTGCAGCCGGACTGGTTGGTAGAATTGCCCGAACTATCGGTGGAGGTCTGTATCGTTTTTGCCACGTTCTGCCAGCTCCCCTTGCTGCAGACCATGATTTGCCCCTTAGAGGGGATGGTGGCGAGCATGCCTTCGTAGCTGTCGTCGCACTTGGGCAGCGAATCTACGTTGTCGGCGGAACTTGCCTTGATAATGTCGGTGTTGGTGGTCTCGTCACCGCAGGCGGTCATGAGGGCCGTCAACCCTGCGGCGAGGCCCAGGGCCAAAAACCGTTTTTTCATATTGTTCTCCTTGTTTGATTTTGTGAGGAAATGTAGGAAAAGCAGGATAATGCGGAACAAATGTTCTCGCTTTTTGCACGGGATAGGGAGA
>CACZII010000249.1 GCA_902781185.1 Fibrobacter succinogenes | reverse complement strand
AAGTCGCAAGGAATCATCTTGGTGCCCTGGTGGATCAGCTGGTAGAAGGCGTGCTGGCCGTTGGTACCCGGTTCACCCCAGAGGATGGGGCCAGTCTGGTAGTCCACACGCTTGGAATCGCGATCAACGGTCTTGCCGTTAGATTCCATGTCGGCCTGCTGGAAGTAGGCGGCGAGGCGGTGCAGGTACTGGTCGTACGGGAGCATGGCGTAGCTAGAGGCGCCAAAGAAGTTGTTGTACCACACGCCGATGAGGGCGAGAATCACGGGCAGGTTCTTGTCGGCCGGGGCGGTCTTGAAATGCTGATCCATTTCGTAGGCGCCCTGGTGGAGCTTCATGTAGTTGTCGAAACCGATGCGGAGAGCGATGGAAAGACCGATGGCAGACCACAGGGAGTAACGGCCACCCACCCAGTTCCAGAATTCGAACATGTTAGCGGTGTCGATACCAAAAGCAGACACAGCTTCGGTGTTGGTGGACAGAGCCACGAAGTGCTTGGCGATGGACTTTTCGTCGCCATTGAAAGCCTTGAGCACAGCAGCCTTGGCCGTTTCGGCGTTGGTCATGGTCTCAAGTGTGGTGAAGGTCTTGGAAGCGACGATGAAGAGCGTTTCTTCGATGTTCACCTTCTTGAGGGTTTCGGCCATGTGGGTGCCGTCGATGTTAGAAACGAAGTAGACTTCCGGAGAGTATTCACCAGCAGCCGGCTTGTCGGCATAGGGCTTCAGAGCTTCGGTCACCATCACGGGGCCCAGGTCGGAGCCGCCGATACCGATGTTCACCACGTACTTGATGGACTTGCCGGTGTGGCCTTTCCACTTGCCGGTACGCACCAGCTTGGTAAAGTCTTCCATGTGCTTGAGCACGGCGCGAACATCGGGCATCACGTCCTTGCCATCAACGCAGATGGCTTCGTTACCCTTGTAGCGGAGAGCAGTGTGAAGCACGGCGCGCTTTTCGGTGGTGTTAATCTTTTCGCCGTCAAAGAACTTCTTGCGCATGTCCTCGAAACCGGCAGACTTCAGGAGGTCCTGGAGTTTGGCCATGGTTTCGTCCTTAATGATGTTCTTGGAGTAGTCCAGGAAAAGTCCGCAAGCTTCGGCACTGAACTTTTCAGCGCGGGTGGGGTCCTCTGCAAAGAGTTCCTTCATCTGCCAGGTCTTGGCGACTTCGGCGTGGGCCTCGAGGGCCTTCCATTCCTTGGATTCGGTCAGTTTCGACATAGATTAATCCTTTCCGCAAAAGCGGTCATTGTTGCGGCGCAAAATATAGAAAAAATGCAAAAAAATCGCCAAATTCGGCCTAAAATTGGTATCTTTACACCACGCCATCGACGACCCGGGAAAACCTTCCGATAGCCGCCAGACGAGTAAAACGTAAGGCAACACGATGGACATCAAGATATTACAGCAGCCCGACGACGTCACCTGCGGGCCCACCAGCCTGCAGGCAGTTTACAACCACCTGGGCTACAAGATTTCCCTGAAGCAACTCATCTCCGAAATTGAATTCTTGGAAGACGGCGGAACACTGGGCGTTTTCCTTGGCATTGACGCCCTGAAGCGCGGGTTCAAGGTTACGCTACATTCCTACAACCTGACGCTCCTGGACCCCACCTGGAGCACCCTCAGCATGCCGGAACTGAAGGCAAAGCTGGAACTTTTGCACAAGGCAAAGCATGCCCCCAAGCTCCGCAAGGCAATCGAGGCCTACATCCGCTTTATCGACCTGGGCGGAAAGGTCGCCTTTGAAGATTTGCGGGCTGCCATGTTCGAGAAGTACTTCAAGAAGGGAGTTCCCGTCCTGTGTGGGCTTTCGGCCACCTACCTGTACCGCAGCATGCGGGAATTCACCGGCAAAGACGACAAGTCCGTATTCGACGACATCCATGGCGAGCCCATGGGGCATTTCGTGGTAGTGTACGGCATCGACGACAAGAAACAGTTCATGGTGGCCGACCCCGACGGCACCAATCCGCTGCACAAGACACCTTACTACAAGGTAGACAAGTTCCGCCTGCTCCACAGCATACTGCTGGGCGTCATGACCTACGACGGGAACGTGCTGGTGATAGAGAAGAAATAAATCATGAAGAAACTTATAGTCGTAAACAATCCCAAGCACTGGAAGTTACATGTTCCGGGCATCGACATCATTTCGGCACAGGATTACCTGATTTCCAGCAAGTACACCAACGAGCGCAACCTGCGCGTATTCAACCTTTGCCGCGATTACAACTACCAGAGCAAGGGCTATTACGTGTCGCTGTTGGCCGA
>CACZII010000248.1 GCA_902781185.1 Fibrobacter succinogenes | reverse complement strand
CCGCTAAAGCGCTGGGCCGAACCCGAAGACATTGCGGAATGGGTCTGGTTCCTGACGGTGGTGAACAAGAACTGCACGGGCCAGGACATCCTCGTCGACAACGGCGAGAAAGACCTGAACAGCACCTTCGTGTGGCCGTGATACTAGCGCACTTCTAGCTTAGTAAAAGAATCGTAGTGGTCTGACGTGTAGTAGATTACGCAGTCCGGCTGGTACACAAGCCGCTTGGTTCCGCGATTTGCTCCGGAATAATCCACGTCGGCTTCGTGGTACGAACCTTCGGGCAAAAGCCCTTCGTTGTTTCCAAAAACGTCGCCGCCAATCATCACGCCGATTGTGGTCCACGGGTTGAAATTCCACTTTTCGAATGTTTTGCCCGTCTCGGATTCGTAGAGTTTCTTGCCTTCGTTCTTGCCGACATAGTTTGCAGGCAACTTGTCGAACTTGCAGAGGTACGCCGCCACAGAATCCTTAGTCGTGTACAGTCCGGATTCCTCTACAGCCTCGTAGATGCTTTTTTCTGTTGCACTAGATGATTCAGCACTTGAAGACGATTTTAAATCTTCGTCATCACTGGAAACCGTCGATGTGGAACAAGCCGCGAAGAATACTGTGGCGAGACCGATAAAGAAAAACCTGAAAAACGACTTGTTCATAACGGAAATATATATTTATTCTGAGTACTTTTGCTATTTTTACCCGTAGTACATAACCTCGGGACTGGATTCTTCGACTTCGCCTGATTCTATCGCCCTATCGCTACGCTCCAGGGCTCCAGAATGACAGGCCTCGCTCAGAATGACACCCTCGTCATTCCGGACTCTGAGATTCTCTTGTCCCCATCGGCCCTAACACCTAAAACCTATAACCTATCACCTGACCATGGACATTAACGAACTCGCTCAAAAGCACATCTTGAACCAGCCGCTCTACGTGACCGGCAAGCCTATCGCCTACACCGCCCGCGAATTCGGTCTCGACCCGAAAGACATCGACAAGCTCGCGAGCAACGAAAACCCGTTCGGCCCGAGCCCGAAGGGCATGGCAGAAGCCCGCAAGGCGCTCGAAGAAGTGAACCTCTACCCGGACGGCGGCAGCTACGACCTCATCGGAAAGATTGCAGAGTTCCGCGGCGTGAAGCGCGGACAGATTGCCGTGGGTAACGGCAGCAACGAACTCCTGGACATGATCGCCCAGGTGTTCCTCGGCCCCGGCACCGAAGCCGTCATGGGCAAACACAGCTTTGCCGTGTACAAGCTCGCCACCATGGCGATGAACGCGAAGATTATCGAAGTCGACATGCCGGCCCCGGCCTACAACTACGACCTCAAGGCCATGCGCGCCGCCGTGAACGAGAAGACCCGCATCGTGTTCCTCGCGAACCCGAACAACCCGACGGGCTCCGACCTCACCGCCAAGGAGATCATCGACTTCGCCGACAGCCTCCCTGAGACCTGCGTGCTGGTGATGGACGAAGCCTACACCGAATTCATCGAGGACACGCCGGAACTCGTCCCGGATTTCAACAGCCGCATCGCCAAAGGCAAAAACATCATCTGCTGCCGTACGTTCAGCAAGATCTACGGTCTCGCAGGACTCCGCGTGGGCTACTGCATCACCCGCCCCGAAATCGTGAACCTCATCAACCGCGTGCGTGAACCATTCAACGTGAACAGCATCGCCCAGGCCGCCGCCATCGGCGCCATCGACGACCAGGAATACGTGAACAAGGTCCGCGAGCTCAACAAGAAGGGGCTCGATCAGCTCAAAGCCGGCTTCAAGGAACTGGGCCTCGCCTACGTGGACAGCCATGCGAACTTCATCGCCGTGAGCGGTTTCAAGGACCCGATGGACGCGTTCAAGTTCCTGCAGGCCAAGGGCACCATCATCCGTCCGCAGCCTGCCATGGGTGACGTGCTCCGCATTACCGTGGGCACCGAAGCGCAGAACGCAAAATGCCTCAAAAACATCAAGGCATATCTCGGGAAGTAAATCTCTGGTTATGTCATTCCCGTCCCGCATCAGGTGCGGGATAAACTCCGGCGGGAATCTCCATTTCAAACCAACAAAGGGAGGTGCCCGCCCGGAGGCGGGCATGACAATAAACCTGGTCCGCGAGGGCCGGGTTTCTTTGCGTGGTAAAATCGTGCGCGATCCCGAAACGCCTGCCTACGAGAATGACGAAATCGCAGTGGACGGCACTCCCGTCGAGGCCGCCCAGAAGTTCTACTTCGCGATGAACAAGCCGCGCGGCATTGTCACTACCGCAAGCGACGAGAAAGGTCGCAAGACCGTGATGGACTTGTTCCGCGAGCAATACACCAAGATGTTCCCCGACAGGCCCATACCGCACATATCGCCGGTGGGCCGCCTCGACGCCGCCAGCGAAGGATTGCTCCTGTTCACCAACGACACGCAATGGGCCGACACATTGCTGAACCCGCGTGACCCGAAAGCGCACATAAAAATCTACCGCGTGCAGGTCGCGGGCAAGCCCTCCGACGCCGAGCTCAAACAGATGGAAAAGGGCTTCCATGTCCCGCCCCGCGTATTCGGCGAGAGCGAGGAATTCATGCACGCCGAGCGCGCCGTTCTCCACAGCGAAGGCGAAAAGAACTGCTGGTTGGAAATTACTTTGTCCGAAGGCAAGAACCGCGAAATCCGCCGTATGCTCATCCACCTGGGTTACGAAGTCATGCGCCTCGTACGCATCCAGTTCGACAAGTACACTTTGGGCAACTTAAAGCCCGGTGAAATCCAGAAGATTCAGCCGAACTAGAAGCGTTAACGC
>CACZII010000247.1 GCA_902781185.1 Fibrobacter succinogenes | reverse complement strand
GAAGTCCGAGTTGTTATATTTGCGGAAGTTCGAATCGCTCGAGCAGTTCCTCGAAGAACTGGAAGACTATCTTGAATACTACAACACGGTTCGAATCAAAGAAAAACTAAACGGAATGAGTCCGGTGCAGTACCGAACTCACAACCATAGATCTAGTTATTAATCCGTCCAAAAAAAGGGGCGCACTTCACCAATCGCAGTTTTGTCGCAGTTTCAGTCTTTTATTAGAAGAGCCAGGCATACAGTCCCGCGCCGGCAAGGCAGGGAATCAGTCCGAGGAGCATGCCCCAGAGTGAATGGACAAAGTGGTAGCGCTTCTGATGATAGGCCTCGTCCATATGCTCCGTTCCAGGAAGCCGGATGGCCTGCATGTTGGCGAAGAGAACCCAGTCCAGGAAGAAACAGTCGTACCAGTCGATGAAAAGCCACATCCCGTAACCGACCGCGAAAGCCTGCCAGAAACCCTTGACCCCGGCCAGCCATAGCAGGCCTACAAGCACGGCAAGGACGACCAGGATGGCCAGTCCCTTCTTGAGGAGCACCGTCGGCGAAAAGAACTCGGCGGGGACGCGCTCGTGTGTTTTGAAGTATTCCTCCTGGATTTCTTTGGGGTAGTCATGAATCCACCAGACGGGATTCTTGACGAGGGGAATGAGAACCATGGCCGTAAACGCGGCGGTCATGGCGAGGGTTTCAATGATAATGACAGTCCAATTCATAGTCCGTGCGAAGTTACGTTTATTATTCGGAAACCTCGAAAGCAAAGGTACCCCGAAACCATCGCAACCTGGTTGCATCTTTCTTTTTCTTTTCGGCCAATTGACTTATCTTTACACAGATAAATCGTAATTTGTTTTATGGAAGAGATAAAGGTATTTCATTCGTTGAAAAAGAACGCACTCCTGTTATTAGCGTGTGTATTCTTTGTCTGTGCGGCTGTTTTTCTTATAAGTCAAGGAAAGCACGTTGGAGTTTTCATAGTCGGTATCATTTTCTTCGGTGGGGCTGGCTTATATCTTGGTTTCCTTTTCTTGAGAGAACGATTGTCTGGCAAAGCTTATTTGGTGATTTCTGACAAATCATTGAGAATTAACACATTAAAGGAACGAGAGGTCCTGTTTTCAGATGTTTCATCCTTTAATGTTGCAGGAGATATGATCTGCATCAACTACAAAAAAGGAAAAAGGCCGAACCATAAAGACATTCGGGTCGGAAGGTTATTTATAGATCCAGGAGATAGCTTTCTATCAGTACGCTTGACGCAGAAACCGGAAGATATTTGCGCGATGCTCAATAAAAGGGTTAAGGCCGCCTCTAATCCCAAATAGTGTAATTTCGAATTTATCGGTCCCTTCCAGCAGCAATAAAAAAAGAACCGCTACCCAAATCTTCCTTCTTTGGTGGGTCTAAGCGGTTCTTTTTCAAAAAAAAAACGGCCACCCCTTCCGAGTTGACCGTGGGCAGATGAAGTGAACCCCAAAAGTTGGACCCTAATCGGTCTGGAGCGCGAAAATGGCCTTATGTGTACTGAAATGCATCCGACCCCACTTTGCAAACCGGCGTCTGTCACGTTTCGCTTCGTGAAATGGCGAAAGCGCACCTGACTGTTTGGCGGGGAGAAGGAAACGCCCCGGGCATTTGGCAATCCGGCCATGAATGGCTATCTTTGAGGGTATGGATTTCAAGGTATTCGGAAAGGAGGGGGCGCCCTCTTTGCTGCTCATCCCGGGGTTGGGGGTGTCGTATGAGATCTTCCTCCCGCTGATCGGCCTGCTGGAGGAGCGGTTCCGCATCATTGCCGTGCAGGTCGATGGCTTTACGCTGGGAACCTTCACACGGTTTGCCTCCATCGATGACCAGGCTGCGCAGGTGATTGCGTATGTCAAAGCGTGCCAGGGAGGCCGCTTGGACTGTGCCTATGGCTTGTCCCTGGGCGGGAAGATCCTTTCCCGCGTGCTGGAGCGGAACGAAGTCGTCATCGACCATGCCATCCTGGATGCGGCGCCCTTGCTGCCGCTTCCCCGATGGCTGGAGGGGCCGCTCCGCTACTATCAGTGCGCGAACGTATGGACCTGCTACCACTGGACGGGATTCTGGCGGTGGGTCTTCCATTCGCACTATTTCGACGTCTTGCTGGACGAATGTCGGAAAGTGTATCCCTTCGGGGGCGGCCGGGCCGTTTTGGACGGGTATAAATCGGTCTATACCAATAAGTTGGAATCGATATCCGGCCCCGATATCCACTTCTGGCACGGCACGCTCGAAGCGTTCGTGGCCCGGCCCCAGGCAAGGCATCTGCAATCGATCTGCCCAT
>CACZII010000246.1 GCA_902781185.1 Fibrobacter succinogenes | reverse complement strand
GGGCGCCGCAAGGGTCCGCCTGGACTTTGACATCGGTGTCATGCAAGAAAAGAACAATGACCAAAAGACCATTGCTCTTTACGTGATGACTGCACTGTAATGCCTGCGGCAATGTGGAGTGTGGAGTGTGTAATGTGGAATGATTAATTTCACACCTCACATTACACATTTGTTACCTCACCACAAATTTCTCGCCGTCGTAGTCGATGGTTACGGGCTTTGCGGCACTCACTTCGCCAGCGAGGATTGCGTGGCTCAGCGGGCGTTCCACGTTCCGTTCCAGGTAACGTTGGATCGGGCGTGCGCCGAATTCCGGCTGGTAAGCACCGTCGGCTATCGCTTCAAGCGCCTTGTCGGTCAGCGTGAGCTGCAAATCCTGACGGGCGGCGCGTTCAGCCAGACCCTTGAATTTCAGCTTCACAATGTCCTTGATCTGCGGCTTCGTCAAGCTCTGGAACACCAGCACTTCATCCAGACGGTTCAGGAATTCCGGCCTGAAGAAGCCACGGAGTTCTGGCTCGATTTCCTTCAAGGTCACAGGCTTTGCATCACCAGCGCGGTTCTGGAAATGAGCGGCGCCCAGGTTCGACGTCATCAGAATCAAGGTGTTCTTGAAATTCACGGTACGGCCCTTGCCATCGGTCAGACGACCGTCGTCAAGCACCTGCAACAGCGTGTTGAACACGTCGGGGTGAGCCTTCTCGATTTCGTCGAGCAGAATCACGCAGTACGGATGGGTACGCACGGCTTCGGTCAGCTGGCCGCCTTCTTCGTAGCCCACGTATCCCGGAGGCGCACCGATGAGTCGGCTGACACTGTGCTTTTCCATGTATTCACTCATGTCGATACGCACCAGAGCCGCTTCGCTGTCGAACAGTTCGGTCGAAAGTGCACGGGCCAATTCCGTCTTGCCAACACCCGTCGGGCCCAGGAACAAGAAGCTACCTATCGGAGCATTCTCGCGGCTTAAGCCACTACGGTTACGCAAGATGGCTTCAGAAACCGCTTCCACAGCTTCGTCCTGGCCAATCACACGGGCATGCAGGCGTTCGTCCAGGTGCAACAACTTGGCCTTTTCGCCTTCACAAAGTTTGGTTACCGGAATTCCGGTCCAGCGGCTCACCACGAGGGCAATCGTCTCTTCGGTCACCTCTTCGCTCAAGTCGCCATCGCCTGCGGACTTCTTGATTTCTTCCGTCTTCGCGGCGATTTCCTTTTCGAGGTTCACGATCTTGTTGTACTTGAGTTCGGCGGCGCGGTTCAAGTCGTAGCGGGCTTCCGCCTGCTCCATCTCGTCCTTCGCCTGCTGCAAGGACTTCTTGAGCCCCTGCAACTCGGCATTTTTCGCGCGCCTCTCCTGCCAACGGTCTTGCATCAGCTTGACTGCAGCATCTGTCGTCGCGAGTTCTTCGCGCAACTCTTTCAGGCGCTTTACGCTGGTGTCGTCGGTTTCCTTCGCCAAGGCCTGCTCCTCGATTTTCATCTGGAGTTCCTTACGCTGCAAGGTGTCCAAGGCTTCCGGCACGGTGTCCATCTGCGTCTTCACAAGGCTTGCCGCCTCGTCAATCAGGTCAATAGCCTTGTCCGGCAAGAAACGGTCACTGATGTAGCGGTTCGAAAGTTTCACCGCCGCCACAAGCGCATTGTCGTGCAGACGCACGCCATGGTGCGCATCAAAGCCATCCTTGATGCCACGGAGAATCGAAATAGATTCCTCTTCGCTCGGTTCGTCAACCTGCACGGGCTGGAAACGGCGTTCCAAAGCGGAATCCTTCTCGATGTATTTGCGGTATTCCTGCGTGGTAGTCGCACCGATGCAGTGCAGTTCACCACGGGCGAGCTTCGGCTTGAGCATGTTGCCCAAATCCATGGAGCCCTCGGTCTTGCCCGCACCCACGATGGTGTGGATTTCATCGATGAACAGAAGCGTGTTACCGTCTTCTTCGAGCGCATCGAGCACGGCTTTCAAACGTTCCTCGAAATCGCCGCGGTACTTGGCGCCCGCCATCAAGGCAGACAAATCAAGCGCAAACAACTTTTTGCCCTTCAATGCGTCAGGCACGTCGCCGCGGTAAATACGCTCGGCAAGGCCTTCCACAATGGCAGTCTTACCCACGCCAGGTTCACCCACCAGGCACGGGTTGTTTTTCGTCTTTCGGCTAAGGATCAAGATGACACGGCGGATTTCCTCTTCACGGCCAATCACCGGCGAAAGCTTGCCGTCGGCAGCCATTTCCACGAGTTCACGGCCGTACAATTTCAGCGGGGACTGTTCCTCGGCATTGGCGGCTCCCGCAAACGGGTCCGAAAGCCAGGTTTCCACG
>CACZII010000245.1 GCA_902781185.1 Fibrobacter succinogenes | reverse complement strand
AAAGTCCAACTTTGGCGTGTTCAAGAACTGCGTTGCCGCCGGTGGCAAGATCCGCGGTATCGCCGCCAAGGGCTGCGTGGACTTCACCCGCAAGCAGATCGACGAACTCACCGCCTACGTGGGCAAGTACGGTTCCAAGGGCCTCGTGTGGATGCGCGTCAAGGAAAATGACGAAGTGGAAACCCAGGTCGGCAAGTTCTTTACGGTGGAACAGCTCAACGAACTGCGCGACGCCGTCGGTGCCAAGTGCGGCGACATGATGTTCTTCATCGCCGGTCCGGAAAAGGTTGCCGCTACGGCTATGGGCCAGCTCCGTCTGGAAGTCGCCCGCATCAAGGGTCTCCGCGATCCGAAGAAGCGCGAGTTCGTGTGGATTACCGAATTCCCGATGTTCGAATACAGCGACACCGAAGGCCGCTACATGGCCATGCACCACCCGTTCACCAACCCGCTTCCGGAACATCTGGACATGATGCTCGGCGGCAACCTCAAGGATTGCAATGCCGAAGCCTATGACCTTGTTCTGAACGGTGTGGAAATCGGTGGCGGTTCTATCCGTATTCACAACCCGGAAGTGCAGGAGAAGGTGTTCCGCTTGCTCGGTCTCTCCGAAGAACAGGTGAAGGAAAAGTTCGGCTTCTTCGTGGACGCCTTCAAGTACGGCGCTCCTCCGCACGGTGGCTTGGCCTTTGGTTTGGACCGCGTTGTCGCTACCATGGAAGGTGAAGAATCCATCCGTGACTTCATCGCGTTCCCGAAGAACACCAGTGCTTCGAGCCCGATGGACCAGTGCCCGAGCGAAGTCGACCTCCAGCAGCTGCAGGACATTCATATTTCCGTGCAGATGCCTAAGCAAGCGGACAAGAAGTAATCGCAAGCCGAGAGTCGCGGCGAAATTTATTTCGCCATGACCGAGGCGCAGATTACTGCACTCGAAGAGTGCCAATAAAGGAGATTCCCGCCTTTGCGGGGATGACATAATCGCAGCGACAAGTGCGCGGCGAATGAAATCGTTTAATAAAAAGTGCGGACTATTTGAGTCCGTACTTTTCTTTTATGGCGATGCGTTCTTCGTCGGAGAGGCTTTTCAGATAGGCCTTCCAGCCGGGGCAGAAGTTGATGTGGAATCGCCAAATTCGTCCAATGATTGACTTGGGGTTCTTGTCGTAATGAGCGCGGATTTTACAATTTGCACAGGCCATAGGAATTCCTTGTTTATCTGTAAGATACATTTTCCAATTAGTCATGCTGACCCTGACCTTCGTCAGGGTGACGTTTAGAGGACCGTTCGGGGTGGCTTTCGGGCAAAAAAAATCCCAGCCCGAAGGCAGGGATAAAAAACTAGACGAAGTTTATCGGAGAGTGGATGCAAGGCGTCCGAGCCCCGTAGCGTACTAGTCGTACGTGAGGGGCACGGCAACGAAGCAGACGCCTCCGAGAAACGAGGATTACTTCACTTTCAAAGCGCCGCGTTCCAGCTTGATCGTGAAGTTCGTGATGTCGCAAACTTCGCTGGGACCCCAGTACTGGATCGGACCCGGGTAGGTGTAGGATTCGGTCTTGGCCCAAGCATCGCGGTTCTTGGCGAAGAACTTGAACGGAGCGCCGTTGAGTTCAACGAGAGCCTTCTGGATCACCGGCTTGTCGGCACCGTGACGGCGTTCGATGTTCATCATCATGGTGATAGGAATGCCACCGGCAGTCCACTTTTCGATGCCCTTGGTGAGGTCACGCACGGAGCTCATGTAGCCGTTCATCTTGTTGAAGGCAAGCACGGAGGCTGTGAAGCCCAGGCTGTAGCAGTAGTCGGCGTCGAAGTTCGACGGAGCGGCGCAGCGGCCTTCGTAACCGAAGAAGTGGTTGAGAGCGCTGAACTTGCCCTTGAAGTTCTTGCGGCTCTTGAGTTCCTTCTTGACCATCTCGATGATGAGCTTTTCGGTTTCAATGAGGGAAACCTGCACGTTGCCGTGGCTGTCGCGGTCCAGCATCAGCTGGCCCTGAGTGGTGGCGGGGAGGCTCTTGAGGACTTCGGCAGAAGCCTTGGAAATCCACTTGCAAACCTTTTCCACCTTGGCGGCGGTGTCGAGACCTTCCACTTCCTTCTCGTGATGAGCGAGGGCTTCGGAAAGTTCGGAGATGAGCACGCCCACATCCGGGATGAATTCCAGGAGACCTTCGGGAATGAGGGCCACGCCGAAGTTCTTGCCGGCAGCGGCACGGGCAGCGACGATGTCGGCCACGTACTTGATGACCTGCTTCAGCTTCATCTTCTTGGCCTTGACTTCTTCAGAAATCAAGCAGATGTTCGGATGGGTCTGGAGAGCGGCTTCGAG
>CACZII010000244.1 GCA_902781185.1 Fibrobacter succinogenes | reverse complement strand
GGTGTACCAGCCGGCGGCGTGTGCGTCGGCGGTCAGGGGCGAGCAGACCCACACCGCATTGTCGGCGGCGGCGTTCAGCTTGCCGTAAGTCTCGTAACGGATATTCAGCGCAGGCAGCGTCTGTCCGTTTTCCAGCACAAAACCCGTCTCGCCATAGTCCTTGACGAAATCCTGGGGGACCACCGGTCCGATGCTGGATTTATGCGTATATTCACTCATATGCATAAATATAGCAAAACGGTGGGAAATCGGCAACAGGGGGCGTTATTTAAACTCTTTCGCCCACTTGGGGACCACTTCGGTGGCCTTGCCCTGGATAAACACGTCGGTGTAGGGGTCGTGATCGGGAATTTCCAAGTTCAGGCAGGTGACTTTGGCCCCGAAACTCTTGGCAAAACTCTTGAAGCCTGCCGCAGGGTACACCACGCTGCTGGTGCCGATGTAGGCGAATTCGTCGCATTCCCGTAGGGCATCCTGGATCTGGTCCATGTACAGCGGGACCTCGCCAAAGAACACGATGTCGGGGCGGGTCTTGGCACCGCAAATGGGGCACTTGGTCTCCAGCGTCTCCTCGCCAGTAAAACTGAATTCGTGGTCTTCGTCCCGCACGCAACGGAGTTTCATTAGGTCGCCGTGCATGTGGAGTACACGCTTGCTTCCGGCACGTTCATGCAGGTCGTCCACGTTTTGGGTCACCAGCAAAAACTCGTCGCCAAGCCGTTCTTCCAGTTCGGCTAGCGCCAGGTGGGCGACGTTTGGCTTGTGTTCAGGCAGGCCCTTCCGCAAAAAATTGTAGAAGTCCTTGACCCTCTTGGGGTCGCGTCGGAGGGCGTCGGGAGTGCACACGTCCTCGATGTTTTCGTGTTCCCACATGCCGTCGTTTCCGCGGAAGGTGCGGAGTCCCGACTCGGCGCTGATGCCAGCCCCCGTCAATACTACAAGTCTCTTTTTCATATAGCCTCCACAATTAATAAGCCATATTTTAAGTTGTCATGCCCGGCATGGATCCTATCGGCCTTTGGCCTCCAGGATGACAGGGCATCTCCTTTACGAACATATTCCTGCAAAGAACAGTGTTTCCGCCACGATGCCGTGCTCAAAATCGGGAACGTACAGGCTCTCGTTTTCGCCGTGGGCGGCACATTCCGGGTCTTCTAGGCCCGTCAGCAGAATCGGTATGTTTCCGAAGGTCTTGCGGAACAGTTCCGCGCCGGGGATACTGGCCCCACAGCCGATAAACTTGGTCTCGCTCTTGTAGGCCCGGGTCATGGCGCTTGCCATTTCCTTGAAGAAGAGGTGGCTGGTATCCGTCACGAAGGGGTTTGCGCCGTCTTCTTCCCGGATTGTGCATTCCAGGCCGTCGGGAACGTTACTTTGTATAAATCCTACCAGCAAGCGTGTGCAACGGTCTGCGTTCATGCCGGGGGCAAGCCGTATGCCTATGCGGGCGTATGCTGAGTCCTGCAGCACGTTTCCGGCGTTGGTGCGGCTCCCTACCTGCATGGCGGTCACCACGATGGAGGGACGGCGCCAAAGGGATAGGAGAATTTCCTCTTCGCTGACCTTCAGCTTAACCGAGTCCAACACGCCGCCGTCATTGCGGAAAATCTTTTCGGTCATGCCCAGGCTCTTGTAGGATTCCAGTTCCTCTGGGGTAGGGGGGACAAGTCCGTCGCAAAATCCGGGAATGGTAATGCTTCCGTCGGCGTTGGTCATGGCGGCGATAATCTTGCAGAGTTCCTGTCCTGGGTCCGGAATGGGACCCGACCAGCTTCCGGAATGGAGGGGTGCCTTGGTGGCGCGGAGTTCCACGTTGATGGCGCTCATGCCCCTGAGGGTGGTGGTGATGGAAGGCGTTCCCTTGGCGAAGTTCCCCAGGTCTGCCACGATGACGGCATCGCACTTGAGGAGTTCCGCATTTTCCCGAAGGATTTGGGCGAAGCCTTCGCTGCCCGATTCTTCTTCGCCTTCGATGATGAACTTCAGGTTCGGGCCCTTGTCGCCCAGCAACTTGCGGACCTGTTCCGCTGCGGCCAGGTGGGTGACGATTCCCGCCTTGTCGTCGGCGGTTCCACGGCCGTAGAGCCGGTCTCCTTTCAGTACGGGCTCAAAGGGCTTGGAGTTCCAGAGGGACTCCCGCATGGGGGGCTGCACGTCGTGGTGGGCGTACAGGAGCACCGTAGGCTTGTCTTTGCTGGTGAGGCTTTCGGCATAGACCGTGTGCCTTCCGCTCTTGGGCGTCAAAAACTGGATGTTGGTGTATCCCGCCTTCTCAAAAAGGGCCTTCACCGCCTCTGCGGACTGGATCACGAACTTCTGGTCAAAATTGTCGAAACTGATGGAGGGGATGCGCACCAGGTCCATC
>CACZII010000243.1 GCA_902781185.1 Fibrobacter succinogenes | reverse complement strand
GCACAAGACCATTTGCTTCTGTCTTGTCGTAATTATAAGTAGTCTTCTCATATCCAAGATTTTGATATTGATGAGTCTCATAAGTTCCTGATGTTTTTGGTTTAGAGCCATTTGCTTTATTGTAACCAACATTAGTATTAGTTGTCATCTTTGCAGTAGTACTGGTTATCGCTATCATCGTCGCAGCGTACATCGCATCCGCTCATACGGAGAAGTCTTTCAATGAAAAGCTTGGAAGGGCGGATGAGAAAGCAAGACAGATCATTGACGAGGCACTCAGGACAGCCGAGTCGAAGAAACGCGAAGCGCTTCTGGAAGCGAAAGAGGAAGCTCTCAGGTTGAAGAACGAGACCGAGAATGTGCTCTATACCTTCAAGGTGAAGGACCCGTCCCGCTTTGGCGTGGCGGTAACCGATGAAACTGGCGCCATCCAGAAGCTGGTGGAAAAGCCCCAGGAGTTCGTCTCCGACGAGGCCATTGTGGGCATTTACTTTATCAAGGACGTGAAGGTCCTGAAGGAATCCCTGAAGTACCTGATGGACAACAACGTCCGTACCAAGGACGAGTTCCAGCTGACCGACGCCCTGGAGATGATGCTCCAGAAGGGCTGCAAGTTCCATACGGCTCCGGTCAAGAAATGGCTGGACTGCGGCCTGATTGAAACGCTCCTCGCGACCAACGCCGACGTTTTGAACCGGAACGACAACTCCAAGGATGCCTCTTTCCCCGGAACCACAGTCGAAGGCCCCTGCCATATCGGCAAGGACGTGGTCATCGAGAACTGCAAGATCGGACCCAACGTGGCCGTAGGCGATGGCTGTGTGCTGAAGAACTGCACCATCAAGAACGCCATCCTGTGGGACCGCGTCCAGGTGAAGTACGGCTCCATCCAGGACACCATTTTACATCGATAGTTTATGCATTTTTAATCAAAAAAAACACCCCGTTGAGCGGGGTGTTTTTGCACTTTGAAAGATTGGCTTAACGCTCCAGCTGGAAGAATACGGCGGCCAGGGGCGGAAGCTTGATATTCAGGCTCCACTGGCGGTTCTGCCACGGGATGTCCTGCGTCCAGACTTCGCCCAGGTTACCCACGTTGGAGCCGCCGAACATCTCGGCGTCGGTGTTGAAGATTTCTTTCCAGGCCCCGCGAGTGGGGGCGCCCAGGCGGTAGTCGTGGCGGACCACCGGCGTAAAGTTGAACACGCACAGAATCTGGTTTCCGTGGTCGTCTTTGCGGACAAAGGAAACGATGGAATTGTCGGCATCGTCGCACCAGATCCATTCGAAGCCGGTATGGTAGTGGTCGATTTCCCAGAAGGGGGCGTTTTCCTTGTAGATGTAGTTCAGGACCTTCACCATCTGCAGCAGTTTTCCGTGGCTGTCCCAGGTGATCAGGTGCCAGTCCAGGGATTGCTTCTCGTTCCATTCACGGAACTGCCCGAACTCGTTACCCATGAAGTTCAGCACCTTGCCCGGGTGGGCGTACTGGAAGGCGTAGGTGAGGCGGAGGTTTGCAAATTTCTGCCAGTTGTCGCCGGGCATCTTGCCAAGCATTGATCCCTTGCCGTGGACCACCTCGTCGTGGCTGAACACCTGGATGAAGTTCTCGCTGTAGGCGTAGACCATACTGAAGGTGAGCTGGTTGTGGTGGTACTTGCGGTGGATGGGCTCGTGCTCGATGTAGCTCAAGAAGTCGTTCATCCAGCCCATGTTCCACTTGTAGTGGAAGCCTAGGCCACCCTGCTCCGGCGGACGGGTGATGCTGGGGAAGCTGGTGGATTCTTCGGCAATGAGAATGGCGTGGGGTGTGAGGCGGCCCATGATGCTGTTCAGGTGCTTCAGGAACTCGATGGTGTCGTAGTTGATGTTGCCTCCGTCCTTGTTGGGCACCCATTCTCCGGGGCCCTTACCGTAATCCAGGTAGAGCATGGAGGCCACTGCATCTACGCGGAGGCCGTCGCAGTGGAATTCCTTGAGCCAGTACATGGCGTTTGCAATGAGGAAGTTCTTGACTTCGTTGCGGCCCAGGTTGAAGATGTAGGTGCCCCAGTGGGGGTGTTCGCCTTGGCGCGGGTCGGCATGCTCGTAGCAGGCGGTGCCGTCAAAGCGGCCAAGGGCGTGGGCGTCTTTCGGGAAGTGTGCAGGCACCCAGTCCAGAATTACGCCGATTTCGTTCTGGTGGCACAGGTCCACAAAGTGGCGGAACTGGTCGGGCGTGCCGTAGCGGCTGGTGGGGGAGTAGTAGCCCGTCACCTGGTAGCCCCAGGATTCGTCCAGCGGGTGTTCCGCCAGCGGCAAGAATTCCACATGGGTGTAGCCCATCTCCTTGAGGTAGGGGATGAGACGTTCGGAAAGTTCGTCCCAGTTGAGGAAGCGGTCGGGGTTCGCCGGGT
>CACZII010000242.1 GCA_902781185.1 Fibrobacter succinogenes | reverse complement strand
CAATCATTTTGTTGTGGGCTTCTGGGGTGACTCCGCCCCGTGGTTCGTTGAACAATTCAAAGACCAGCTTGTCGTTATCCACATCCTTGAAGTATTCGGCAATTTGCCTCCAGATTTCTACAACTCGTTCAATTTGCTGGTCGTCATTGTCGGTAATGGCTTTCTTGTTTTTGTCCATGTCCTCCAGAAAAGACTGGTGGTGGTGCATGTTGATGATGGCCACAAGACCTTCGTCATTAATCCAGCCTACTACCTCTTTGACACGGGCCAGGTATGTGTCGGTGATGGTGTAGGGAGCTATATCAGAGGCTTCCCTATCCCAGCGTACAGGCAGGCGGATAGAGTTGAACCCTGCTGCCTTGATAGCCTTTACCTGTTCAAGTTTGACTGGGCCGGCGCCCCAGCAAGATTCGCAGGTGGCATCGAAGGTGTTACCCATGTTGATTCCCCGGCCAATCTTGGCATTCATGGCTCGGCCTTTGGAATAATCGATGGTTTTCCGGGGTTCCGCCTGTTCAGAGGAAGATTCCACCACCGAAGAAGAAGATTCTGCTTCTTCGGCTTTGGGGTTGTTGCTGAAATGGCCTTCGCCGCCTTCAGAAGAACAGGCAAAGAAGGCTAGGGCGCCCAGAGGCAATAGTAGGAGTTTTTTATTAATCATACCCTAAATTTAGCCTAAAAAGTGCCTAAAGCGACTGTTTTGGGGCTCTTTTTGTCTACACTTGTGCACAATTATTCCAAAGGGGTGGGTCTGCTTTTTTCAAATGAGACTATATTTGAGGTCGGTTTAGCTTTTTTTTCATGAATTTCGTTCAAAAAATGAAATAAAAAGCTAGATTAGTCGGAGTTGGAGACTCTCTATGCGAAAAATATGCTCTTCTGTAGCTGCCATTGTTTTAGCTTCTGCGGCACTTGCTTCTGCAAGCTTCAGTGATTACCGCGATCGCGATGCTCAGCGTTTTACTCCCAAAGAACCTAAGCCCTTTCAGCAGAATAAGGACGTAGCCTCTATCGTGATGCGCGAGGGCATTCCTCGCGGCGGTGGATATACTTACCAGTACCCTCGTGAAAACCCCGAACCGTTCATGACGGACGTGGCTGGCGCTATGGAAGGTGATCTGTCTATGCAGATTGAACTCATTGCCAGTGATTACTCTGGCGTGGCTATTTGTATTGCG
The DNA here is from genome assembly GCA_902781185.1 of Fibrobacter succinogenes. Lineage (GTDB taxonomy): Bacteria > Fibrobacterota > Fibrobacteria > Fibrobacterales > Fibrobacteraceae > Fibrobacter > Fibrobacter succinogenes_G. The sequence continues at coordinate 4,883 of CACZII010000242.1, read as the reverse complement.
GGTTCTGTGGATTTGACTCCCTATTTTGAAGAAGGCTCCCTGGAATTCTGGATCAAGGGTGCCGAGGGTGGCGAAAACGCCCTGTTCGTACTTGTGGACGATGGTGTCAAGAGTAACGGTGAATCCTTGCAGGTCAAGCTCCGTTCCAAGAGTTTTGGCGAAATTACCAAGGAATGGAAGCATTTCAGCATTCCTCTGAAAACCTTTGGCAATACGGGTGTCTATTGGGATGCCAAGAATACCCGCGAAGTAATGCTTCCTTTTGCTTGGAGCAATTTCAAGGGTTTCCGCCTAGAGGTTCGTAAAGACGAGAACGAATCCTTCAAGGTGTGGATTGACGACATTGTAATTCGTAAAACCGGACCGGAATACCAGGGCCCGGCAAACTATCCGTATCGTAACGAGTTTTAATGAGGTTTTTCATGCATAAGAGCTTGTGTTTATTGGCTATTGGCCTCATGGCGGCGACTTCCTGGGCTGCTGAGACTCCGGAAGAGCAGTTGGATCGTGTAGAAGCAAGGCTGGATTCCCTGGAAGAGTTTGCCTCTTCCACTGTAGTGGGCAAGGATGACCGCCCTGTTGCCGTGTCTGGTGACATGACAATCCGCTTTAAGCATTTCGATTACTATGAGGCAGCTCCGCTGATGGCAGATGACCGTTCCCGTACTAAGATCGAATCTGCCTTGAACCTGGGCTTCGTGGTTTCTCCGGCGTCTTTCTTGACCGTATTTACAAACCTGTACCTGCCCTTTGATTTTTCGGGTTATTTTGAAAACGAAAGGGCTTACGCCCCCAATTCGGGCCCCTTCAATAACGGCGAGCGCGTTCCCTTCTCTCATTGGACCGACTACTATGGCGTCGCGGTCAACGAAAATATGCAGGCCGGCATCGATGTCCGTGCCGGTAGTTTCGGTGCCACGTTCCTTGCCGGTGGCGTGATTTGGGCGAACAGTAGCCCCTTGACCATGTGGGAAAGAGAGACCATGGCCCGCTTTGCTTCGCAGTACGAAACCTTCGAAGATGAAAAGGTAGTGAGTACCTACTATAAAGAAAAGAACTTCCACCCTGTAAAGGAGGGTGGCCGTGCTTTCTGGACCAACCGCTCTTTCGGTGGCCTGTTCCTGGATGTTCATACGCTACCCTGGAACATGAAGGCCCAGTTCATGCAGCCAGCCGGGCGAATTGGAACTGATTGGCGCCTACGACTTTAGCGGTATGGTTTACCATGCCCGATTGGCCAAGGAGAAAATTGAGCTGGCTGGGTCTGACATGACTGTAGGTGCCAACTATTTGGGTGTCACCTTTGATAACGACATGATTTACCAGCCGGAATACACTTTCAAGAACAATGATGGCGACCCGTACATTGTAGACAACCATGTGGCCTCTATCGATATCAAGGGTAACCTTACATCTAAGGTTTTCTTGATGATGGATCTGGCCTTGAGCTGGGATGATTCCACCATGTTCAAGCGGATTCAGGATACGACTATTGCCGCCAATTACGAGAAGGGCTATTACGACGAGGGAACGTCGACCCCGGCCTTTGGCCTGTATATTAAGGCCCAGGATAAGCACTGGGAACCCATTACCATTGAGGCTGTCTATTTGCCCAAGGATTTCTTCTCGCCCTTTGGCATGACTGACCCCTCTCGTTTCCTTTCCTGGCGCCAGGATGAATTCTATGTAGGTGCAGGAACCTTCCGCTACGGCCCCAACATGGTGGGTGCCAACGTGAAGGTGGAACCCCAGTTCAATCGAGGTCGCTTTGACGTGCAGTATGGCGTTCACAAGCAATTGGAAAAGGGTGATGACGTTGTTAATTTCAAGTATAACTTGAACGGCCGTGCGGTTTGGGAATCGAGCAATTCGTGGACTAGGTACAAGCCGCTGTTCCATTCCGATTCGGGTAACGTTTCGAACGACGCCCGTTACCTGTCTCGCGTTGGCGGAAAAACTACGAACAAGCTGGATGATCAGACTGGTGGTCTTCGTGGCGGTACCTGGGAACTTTGGGATGGCTTTGTTCCTTACACTTCTGCTGATGATGCGGCGAAAGGGAATATTCCCCAGCACGTCAAGTGGAATGCATCCTTGGTTATCGATGCTGGTTACGATATCAGTCATTGGTTCGGTACAGATAGAAATATCATGCTGAGCGTCTATTCTGCCTTGTCTGGCGTATCCACTTCCTTTGCGCCCATTGCCTATAGTGAATCACAGAAAGACATGTTGATGTGGAACTGGTTCGTACAGTCTGAACCTGCGGTGGCCATAACTCCGACCTTGCATGGTTTGCTGATCTTGGGATTCGAGACTTTCCGTGCCGAGAACGCCTTTGTAAAGCGTACTATACCTTCGGGCCTTCCGGTTCAAGGAACAGGGTATACTGCCGCCTATAAAAATGGTGTGTTTAAGTATGAACATGCTCCCATTGATATCTTAGAAACTGCTTTAGGATTTGGTTTGGACTGGGATTTCACTCCTAGGGCGGGCTTGCATTTCCGCTACAAGTGGATGACCCATAGCGATGAATTTGCTTCTGAAAATGATTGGAAGGGCCATTATTTTGCAGTAGAATCCAAGATGTGGTTCTAGTAGGGGTTGATTATGCTAAAAAGATTATTGATAGGTCTAGTTACTTTTTCTGCAATCGCTTCTGCCACTGCAGTCGCCGACAATCAGGCTAAGATTGATAGTACCGTCGAAAAGCTGGAATCCCAGAAGGGAATCGATATCGGCGGAACAGTCCGTGCTGTTTACAACAAGTCCAATATCGATATTGACCAGGATGTAGATGCCTACAACCGCTTGCCTGATCGCGAAATATCTGAATTTGTCCAGTTGGACTTGGATATGCATTTTAGGCCCTGGGACTTTGTCCGTGCCAATTTGCTGATGCGTCTAGGTGCTGGCATGCAAGACTACTTTGCAAACTCTGCCACCATGGTGAACGTGCAGTGGGCTAATGTAGAGGGTGAAATCGGTAAGAATTTCCACTGGGTGGTGGGTGATTTCCGCCAGCAGTATTCTCCCTTGACCTTGTTCATGCCTGGAGTCGACATCATGTACGAACCCATGATATTTGCCCGCAACCGCGAAATGGGCGAACGTGAAGCCATGATTCAAGGGAACCAGCGCAATATGCAGGGGGTGAACCTCCAGTTCCGCAAGGATATGGGCGCTACTCTCGGAGAGCTACGTGTAGAAGGCATTTTTGCCCGCTTGCGCCGTGCTGCCCGCTTGGATTTGACGGGTGCCGAAGGTAACCTGATTCCGGGCGAAGGTATTTACGGAGCATCCCAGGCGGGGACCTTCGACAAGTATGCCGTTATTGGCAATATTGAGATGTTCCCCCTGAACAAGAACCTGATGGTTGGAGTGACCGCTCTGGACATTTTTGACGATGAAAATTCAAAGGCGTACACCTATTACGACAACGACGCCTATCCCATGAACTACAAGGATTCCTTGCCGCAAGATACAAAGGTGGGCGCTGTTCGCCTAGGTGCCGATGTGGCCGGTATAATGAGCAACAAGAACCTGATTTTGGATGTGACTGGTGAATTTGCCATGTCCATGGACAAGGTCTATACGGAATCTGTAACCTATATAGATTCGTTGCAGCCCGCTTACGATGAAATGGGTTACGAAGTCACCGACGAATCTGGAGCCCCCGTTATGGAGATGAGCCCGCTTTTAAGGGATTCCCGTGGTGCAGTTTACGATACAATGAAGGCTATCTCATCCACAGACGATGTGGAAAACGGCATGGCTTTCTTGGCCAACTTGAATGCGGGATACCGTACAGACAAGTGGATGGTGAATGTGGCGGTGGATTATGTGCATAACGATTCTGCCTGGTTCAACCCGTTGGCCCAGTCTCCGTCATTCATTGCGAACAGAATCATGAATTCCGATAAGGATGGCGATTTGACTCGCTATAAGACTTACGCTCCCCTTTATTCCACCTTTGACGCCTTGTATTTCTTTACCCCAAAGCATTCGCCGGTGTCCAAGACGTTGACTAATGACGATGCCGGTATGGAAAAGGGACAGACCAAGAGCTACAACATTGCTCCTTATTCCAAGACCTCTTACACAACGGCGACCTTGACCCGCAAGGAACTGGCCCTTGTGGAAGAACTTTCGGATGCGAGCCTCCAGATGGCCTTGCCTAACGGGCTTGCTACTTCTAACCGTAATGGTTTCCGTGTGAATCTGACAGCAGGCCTCGGTAAAGACAACATGGTCGAAGTGCAGGGCCTGTTTACCAAGATGGATCAAATCAAGGGCATTGGACTCTTGGATAAAGCCTCCTTTACGGAATATGGCGCTGGTGGCAAAGTTGACATCTTGGCTTTGCTAGGCTTTAATCTCCCGTTGGAACTGAGCGGTACGCATTGATGCCGAGCTGAACCCTCAGGGTGCCCTTTTGCAGCAGGCCATGATGGGTAACCTGAAGGCTACCATCGCTCCTATTATGAAGGGTAAGCAAATCCAGTGGATGGCAGGGCTAGATTACACCCTGGCTCCCCATGCTTGGCTGGCTCTGAATTACGGACAGGCCTCTGTCTCTAACAGCTATGCTGTGGACGGTTTGCTTGGCGGCAAATACAATTCCAAGACGAATGCCTTTGTAGCCGACACCGAAACCAACTTGCCCGATTACATGGCGGCGTCTTCTCGCGAATCTACTGCCAGCAGGTTAAGGCATAAGTTCGTCCGTGACATTGTGCAAGCAACTGTGAATGTTGAGTTTTAGGGGGAGGTTTGGACATGTATAAGGATATAAAGACAATGAGTTTTAAGGCCGCCCTTTCTTCTTTGGCAATCTTGATGGGAACAGCATTTGCTCAGCAAGAAGGAGATTCTGCCTCTGT
>CACZII010000241.1 GCA_902781185.1 Fibrobacter succinogenes | reverse complement strand
TATCGTTACATGCAGGGATGGGGTTACTTATACGGTTACGACCGATGATAAGGGAAACAAGACCTATACCGCTCAGGATGGCACAACGCTTTCTGGAAAAGAGTTTGAAAAAAAGTACGTGATTCAGAGAGAAGAGTACGCTCCTTTGTACGGTATTTCTTGGTAATGTCGGGGGCTAACTATGTTCCGTAAACATTGGACAAAATTTCTTCTGGCCCTGACTAGTTTTTTCTGGGCTGGTTGTGACGATTCTTCGACAGAATCGGCTTGTCTTTACGGAACGCCGCCCGAATATATGAGTAGCGATACGCCCGCACAGAGCTCCGCTGCGGATCCCGTTTCGTCTGATTCCAAAAAGTCGGATGCTGTTGAAGATTCCATCGGAATGGTGGTCGCCCTTTACGGTGTTCCGGCTGATTTTGATGTTGTAACCTTGTGCTTTAATGACATAGCGTCAAATGAGGCGGGTAAGGAATTCAAGATTATCGACTGTACCGATGGAAACAAGTATCTGAGGAATCCCTACGATGCCACGGGGGAGGGTGTGGTGCTCCCTGAGGGAGTGGTGGCTCTGGCTCCTGAGGCAGGGTCCGACAAGGCCAAGAATTGCGAGGCGGGTCAGGATATTTGCATAGAGCGTAATCCCTACCTTGACCCTGATCCTTGGGCAGGATGTTTCCCCACCATAAACTGCCCCGAGAAGTCGACGGAAGATGAATAGTTCCTATGCGCCTTAGCCTAAAAAAGAAACTTGCCCTTGAGGCTTACCGCCTCTACCGCCATAACGAAATCAAGGCCCACCCGCTGACCTATTTCTTTTGGGAATGTACGCTGCGCTGTAAAGCGACTGCGTCAAGGACGCCATTCCCGACATGCCTCGCGAAGACTTTATGGGCGTGCTGGACAAGCTTGCTCCCCATATTGACCCGAAACGCTTTATTGTGGTGATTACAGGCGGCGAACCTCTGATGCGTCCGGATCTGGAAGAATGCGGCCAAGAAATCAAGAAACGGGGATACCCCTGGGGTATGGTGACCAACGGGCTTGCCATGACGCCGGACCGTTATAAAAGGCTCTTGGCCGCAGGTCTGCGCTCGCTGACCATCAGCCTCGACGGCCTGCAAGAAAGTCACAATCATTTTCGAGGCGACCCGCACAGCTTTCAGCGAGCGCTGGCGGCCGTTGACATGGCCGCCCACACCGAAGGTCTCACCTTCGATGTGATGACCTGCGTGAACCGGGAGAACCTAAAGGAACTCCCGAAGATCCTTGAAATCCTCTTGAAGATCGGTGTGAAGCGCTGGCGTATCGCGACCGTGTTCCCGAAGGGCCGTGCCAAGGACAACCCGCTGTTCCAGCTGACCAACCAGGAATTCCGGCAGGTGTTCGACTTTATCCGTGAGGTGAAGTCCCTGAATGTCATCAATGTGAATTACGGCTGCGAGGGCTTTCTTGGCAGCTATGAGAAAGAAGCCCGCAATTACCCGTTCTTCTGTCGGGCCGGCGTGAACGTCTCGTCGGTGCTTTGTGATGGCAGCATTTCGGCCTGCCCCAGCCTGCGTGGGGACTACATCCAGGGGAACATCTACAAGGACGACATCTGGGACGTGTGGCAGAATCGCTACCAGGTAATGCGTGACCGCAGTTGGGCCAAGATTGGCGACTGCAAGAAGTGCAAATACTGGCGCTACTGCGAAGGCTCCAGCCTGCACTTACGTGATGAAAAGACGAAAGAGCTGGCATATTGCCATGTCCAGCGTCTCGAGGACGCCGGTGTATAGATCCTCGCCGGAGTTTATCCCGCACTTGATGCGGGACGAGGATGACGAGTTCTCAGACCATCCTCCCATGCTGGTTTGACCTGAAAAAATCCGGATTTTCGTTAAAATAAGGGCCAAAAAAGGGAAAATCCCCTTTACTTTTTGCCTGTTTCTTACTAAATTTGGGACTCCAATAGCAACTTAAAAAGGATTACAAAATGTATTCTATTGTTGAAACAGGTGGTTTCCAGTATAAAGTCGAGCTGGGCAAGGCCTATAAGGTCCCCACTCTTGACGCCGCTGTTGGTTCCGAACTGGAGCTCAAGTCCGTTCTTCTTTTCGCAGGAAAAGAAGTGCAAATCGGCACCCCTGTCCTGAACGACGCCTCCGTGAAGGTCGAAGTCCTTGCCCACGGCAAGTATGACACCGTCATCGTTTTCAAGAAGAAGCGTCGCACTCGTTACGAACGTCGTAACGGTCATCGTCAGGGCTATACCGAGGTGCTGGTTACGGAACTCCGCTCTGGTGCAGAATCCGCAAAGGTCGATCCCAAGGTTATCGAACGCAACCGCGCTCGCGTGGCTGCCCTTGCCAAGCAGAAGGACAAGAAGAACTCTCTGCGTAAGGCTAAGGAGGCTTAATCCATGGCACATAAGAAAGGTCAAGGTTCAGTACGTAACGGCCGCGACAGTAACGCCAAGTATCTTGGTGTTAAGAAGTATGCGGGCGAAACCGTCAAGGCTGGCAACATCATCGTTCGTCAGCGCGGTTCTCACTTCCACGGTGGCGTGAACGTGGGCATGGGCAAGGATTTCACCTTGTTCTCCCTGGTTGACGGCAAGGTGAAGTTTGAACGCCTCGATGCAAAGCGTCAGAAGGTCTCCGTCTATCCGGAAGAAGCCTAATTCGATTTTGTTTCGACTTTTAAGCGGCTACTCTTTGAGTAGCCGTTTTTTCTATATTATGGTTAGATGCTTTATCGCGGTCTGAAAGGCCTGTGCCGCCTGCGTTTGTCCTGGTTGGCTGTGCTCTCCCTGTGGGGGGCGTTTTTGGCGTTTTCGCTATTGGCCTGTTCCGATGACGACAGCTCCATCGAGTTCTTGTTCGATAGGGAAGCTTCCGACATAAGTGTTTTGCGTTCTTGCGCCACAGACGACGATACTTCTGCCTGTTACCGCATTAGACTCCGTTACCCCATAGAGACGAACCATTTCAAACGTATCTACATGTGGGTGGATACCACGGTGGTGAATGACTCCTCCAAGGCGGTGTCTTCGGACCAGCGTTCCAAGGCCACGGCAACCTATGACTACCCTAAGGGAACCAAGGCTCTTTATGATACCATTGATGTGACGGAGTATGCCGAGAAATACATTGGTACTTACGATAGCCTTCAGGTTGCCTTCTACTGTGAATACGACGATGGTGGTGACCCGGGTGCCGTACAGCGTGTGTTCTTGCACTTTGGCGACGACATGCCTCCCTCGAGAGCCTCGATATACGATTCTGTTTGGACGAATGGCGCCATGATTGAATGGTACAGGCCTACGGACCAGACGGACTTCTATAAGCCTACAGAACTTTCGGGCCCTATCGTTGGCTACAATATTGTGCTCTACTCACCAGACAAGGATGAGGACCTCCGTAATATTACTGTCCGTCTTTATTCTCCTGATGGTCAAGACATGACGGGCGGGGCTCTTTACAAGAGGCATTCCAGGATTCGTGCCAATAACGATTCTGTGTGGGTGGATGGTGTCGGCCATGGTGACAACGTCAAGAATTACCTGCGCTTTGTGGTGTTGGATGGTAAGGGCTTTAACTTCGATGTAGATAGCTTGAACCGTTTTCGTGTGGTGTTCGAGGGACTGAGGGCGCGTTCTAAGTACAATATCGGGCTTTCGTCCTGGGATTCCAGCGGAAACTCCTCCGGTAACGAAGGCGTTGCTACTGTAGAATCATACCAGTTGTTCATGACGACGGATTCTATTGCACCTCTGATGCCTACCAAGCTTTATGTTTTGGAGGATACGTTGTTCCCGGGAATGGCAAGGCTGGACAGCAATAACCGCCTGCGCATTTTCTGGAGCCGTAGCCTAGATCCCACGAATGCCAAGCATGGAATTATCGTGGATACCGTGCTGTGGGTTCCCGATACGTGCGGGCCCGTTATTTGCTTCGAAACAGTGGAAACCTACGTGGTAGACCGCTATGATGTAAATAAAAAAGCCTGGGTGACCTATGATGACGTTGGTGGTAGCGGTCGTTACTCTACGTTGTATTCCCTGAGTGGTGATACCATGAAGGTTTCAGCCTATGGTTCTTTTGTGACGGATACTGTCCGCTGGGTCTCGCCTGGGGATACCCTGATCTTGAGAATTCGTTCTGTAGACAATTCGGGGTACTATTCGGCGGCCCTGATAGATACCATTGTCGTATCTCCGGGAATCCTTGCTAGCCAGGTGACTTGCCCTGACAAGTTCCTCCCGGTATCCGTGTCCAAGGATACTGTATTCTGCATGGAGCGTTTTGAACACCAGAATGATTCTGGCAAGTTTGTGAACAATGTGCTGTATTCCGAGGCCCTTGCTACTTGCGAGGCGATTTCGGCCAGTGGTTTCAAGGTGAGTCTCTGTAACGAACGGGACTGGGAACGGGTTTGCCTTTCTGGAGGAACCCTTTCTTATGGCGTTTTGCAGGAGGAAGATATTGACGCTACGGAATACCTGTTCAGTTATTGTAACGTGGCGACCAATGATTCCCTTGCGGCAAACGATGTGACCCTACGCAATCCTCGTTGCGTGAATCCAATGGGCATTCGAGATTTTCCGGGGCAACTCCAGGAATGGGCAAAGGGTCGTTCCGAAGATACAGCGGCCGTTGTGAAGGGAGGAAGTTATAAGGTTTTCAATGGACTGGAACGTGAAGCGTTAGCCTATTGTACAAACCGCTCGTTCCCCTATTTTACCCGTCTGGAATATGTAAAGGATTCTGTTTTCTTGTATCGCGAAGGTGCCAAGGTGGATACGGT
>CACZII010000240.1 GCA_902781185.1 Fibrobacter succinogenes | reverse complement strand
GTCAATACCGACGATGCGGTGGACCACATGGCGGCCGCCTTCTACCTGGGCAAGCACCACGTGGCCGACCCGAAGAGATTGAGGCTTTACCAGCACAACGCTTTCACGGCCCCCGATGATAAAGGGGTACATGCTCCGGCCGTTTACAGGGAGCGTCACCTGCACGCCCTCGCCTACCAGGCGGATGGCTTCGGAAAGGATTTGTTCGTCAGTGGGCATGCTTATAGTCCATCAACAAATTAAGCATCGTCATCCTGAGTGCGTAAGCACGAAGGATCCAGGAACGCACTGGATTCCTCGCTGATTCTATCGGGGCTTCGCCCCTCCAGAATGACAGGCTCGGAATGACAACGGACAGAAACATTCTCGTTACACAGTTTTGCAGCACCTTCGTCGGGCAGGCACTCCAAGTGCCAAACGGGAACGTTTTTCGCCAGGGCGTTTTCCGTAGCGTGCAGACCGTCGGCAACGGACTTGTCCCAACGCTTGCCCGAAATGCTTGTGACCAGGGCCGCGTATGCCTGCACACCTTTCAGGCGGACAATCTTGTTGAACGGTGCCTGGGAAAGCAGCACGATCCCGCCTACGGGAGCCTGAACGTTCCTGTAGCAAGGGGTCTTTCCGCTCCAGGGGGAGCCGTAAACTACGGCGCGGGGCGCACCATCAGGTCCGTCGTCGAAAAACCGCACCACCGGATTGTCGTCGTTCATCAGTTCAGAACCTTCGATGTGCTTGAGCCAGAGCCTTGCGTGGGTGCTCTTGCCGGTGCCGCTCTTGCCGAGGAACATGTAGCCCCTGCCCTTGTAGCTGACCACCGCCGAATGGAAAAGGGCGGTACCCAGGCCAGCCGTAGCCAAAGCGTAGAGCACCATCAGGGAATTGTTCAGGGCGAACTTCTGCAGACGCAGGTCCTGGGCAGCTCTACCCATCAGCAGGCGGGCCTCCCGATAGTCCCTGGAGCAAATCAAGGTTCCCGTAGAAATGTCGCGCAACAGAAACTCGAAGACTGACTCACCAACCGCAGTGTGCCCGCAGATGATGGTCTGGCCCTCGTCCTCTTGACGGATTTCTTCGGTGTAGTCGAGGGGTGCGGAAGATTGAACGGCAAGCGCAAAGGCTAGATTCCGGGTCCCCGGATCGAGTCCGGGGCAGGCGCTACCCGGAATGACGTCAGAGGTAGAGCCCGGAATGACGAAGGGGGCATAGTTGTCCATGCACTTGGCGAAGAAATCAGCATTCCCGTCCACCGTCACGGAGAACAGGTGACCGGCCACCTCGTAATAGCGCGTCTCGCTCATAGTCCGATCCTCCGGCGCTTCACCCGCAAGGGCATCAGGTAAAGGGTGTGACGCCAATACTTCAGTTCCTTGAAAACGGCGTTCATGGGGTCAAAGGGCAGCCAGCTCAAAGCCTGCCTGCGGTCCCTAAACCAACGGACAAAAACATTACGGGGCTTTTGCCGATATTTACCAAAATTACCGCCCACAAGGGCCAGGCGAAGCAGCCGCCTCCCCCGCCAGGCACAAGGAGCGCAGAGCATCAAGTCCCGTTCCAAACCAAGCACCTGCTGCAAGACCCACATCACCGCACTGCAAGCGTGCAACATGCCCAGACGTTTCATCGCTCCAGACACTTCACGACGAACTTCTACGGTTGAATTTTTCAGCAGAATGTAATAGTCTATATATTGCCGGAGTCCGAGGCCGCCGCTGTAGAAATGCTGCTGCAAGTGAGAAAGCTGCATCACCAGGGCAAACTTGATGCTGGGTGCGTAAAAACCTTCGGGCACAAGCTCCGCATTCAAAATCTCGCGGTTCAAGAAATCCTGGAGTTCCTGACTCTTGTAGGGGTTTCCGGAAGCGGGCCTGTAATGCACCTCCGCCATGATTCCGTCCTTGGTGCGCTCCAGGTGGGCATGGTGCCAGAAACGGCCGAACTCCAGAGCCGACTTTTCAATCATCCCCATATCGACCAACAACTGGTTGATGCTGTCGCGGCCGCCTTCCACCCAGATGTCGATATCCCCCGCCTGGCGGAGGGTCGGGTCCGGATACAGCCGGGCGTTGGCCTGCCCCTTCAAGATGGCGTTCTTGCGGCCTACATTTTCAAATAACTGGGTAAGCCGGCGTGCCTCTCTGTTCATAAGGGTATTCATGCCCCGAATCGCCTCGACTTCGGTAGCCCAGCGCATCAGCAACTGCATGGGCGGGCGGCTCTCCTTGGGGAGCTTCTCGATACCCGCAAAGGCAATACCCAGCACCGACTGCTGCTTGGCAAGAGAATAGAGAGATGTCCACGCCTGCAAATCCAAGCGAAAATCACCGGACTCATCCGGCACATCCAGGCCTATTCTCAAAAGTCTAAAAAGTTCCTTTTCCATGGGGCAACCCATTTGCAATATAACTTTTTACCGACGGGGCTCAATTC
>CACZII010000239.1 GCA_902781185.1 Fibrobacter succinogenes | reverse complement strand
ACGCTCATAGATTCGTATCTCACCGATTGCGCCCTGTGCAAACGTAAACTGACAATGCGTTGGAAATAAAAAGAGCGGGACTTTTATCCCGCTTATTCCTTTACTTCACTGACCAGTCGATAGGCTCGATTCCCTTGCTTGCAAGGAATGCGTTGGCCTTGCTGAAATGCTTGCAGCCAAAGAATCCCCGATAAGCCGAAAGGGGGCTTGGGTGGGGCGCCGTTAAAATCAGGTGTCCGCGGTTCGGGGCCACCAGTGCCTGCTTCTTGATGGCGAAACTGCCCCAAAGCAAGAACACCAGGTTTTCCCGGACCTGCGAAAGCCTCTGGATGATGGTATCGGTGAAGGTCTGCCAGCCGATTCCCGCGTGGCTTGCTGCCATGTGGGCCCGCACCGTCAGGGAGGCATTCAAGAGCAAAATTCCCTGCTTGGCCCAGCATTCCAGGTTCCCGTGGGGCGGCGGCGTAATGCCTAGGTCGTCGTGAAGTTCCTGGAAGATGTTGATGAGGGATGGGGGCGGCTCGATTCCGTTTGGCACCGAGAAGCATAGCCCGTGTGCTTGTCCGGGATTGTGGTAGGGGTCCTGCCCGATAATCACCGCCTTCACCTTTTCTACAGGACAGAAGTCCAAAGCCGCAAAGATTTTCGGTCCCGGCGGATACACCACGTGGTGTTCCGCCTTCTCTTTCAGGAGGGTCTCCTTGATCTTCTTAAAATAGGGCTGCTCGAACTGGTCGCCCAGGAGTTTTAGCCAGGATTCTTCCAACTTGACCATAGTGTCCAGAAATTAGAAAAAACGGACCACCCATATTTTTTTGAATTCGTTATATTTAAGTTCAGTAAAGGTTGTTGTATGGAAAATCTGCCCTTGATTCTCGTTTATGCCGGAAGCGCCCTGATGCTTCTCAACATTGTCCGTTACATTTTGCTGGAACGGGTTGTCCTCAGGTCGAACTACTGGGACAAGGGCCGTGGCCCTCTCCACATTCCCTTGGCGCTGTTGGTCCTGTTCCTCTTGGGTTACCTGGCGGTTGGCTACGTGGGGATTTCCGACAACGTGGTTCCATCCATCCTCTTTGGCGGTAGCCTTTTTGTGTTCTTGATTCTTTCCCTGATGAAGATTATCCTCAAGAAGGTGGAAGAAGGGGAGGAACGTATCGGTGCTGTCCACAAGGACTTGAACGCAGAAAAGAAGGAACACGAGGCCAAGTCCGCATTCCTTTCTAACATCGGTCACGACATCCGCACTCCCATGAACGCGATTATGGGCTGTGTCGCCCTTTGCAAAAAAGAGGACGCCACCTTGCCCGAAATCAGGGAGAACGCAGCGAAGATTGAACGTTCCTGCCAGCACCTGCTGTCGCTGGTGAACGACGTGCTGGAAATGAGCCGCCTGGAAAGCGGTAAAATCGAGGCGGAAGAGTCCGCCCTGGATTTAAGGGAAATTGTATCCGGGTGGCAGGAAACCTTCGCTCCCCAGATGCAGGAGAAGAACATCGACTTCACCGTGGACTGCGGCGGCGTAAAGGACCCGCTGGTCCTTTGTTCCCGTCAGGGCTTTAACCGTGTGGTCATGAACCTCTTGAGCAACGCCTGCAAGTTTACGCCCGATGGTGGAAAGGTTTCCTTGAAACTTTCCGAAAAGCCTTCGGAAAGGGAGGGCTTTGGCCTGTACGAATTGCGGGTGAAGGACAACGGAATCGGCATGACCGAAAGTCTTGCGAGCCGCCTGTTCGACGCCTTTGAAATGGAGCGTTCCTCTTCGTTGAGCGGTGTCCAGGGCGTGGGCCTTGGAATGGCCATCACCAAGCGTATTGTAGACCAGATGGACGGAAAAATCCAGGTGCAGAGCCAGTCCGGAAAGGGTACGGAGTTCGTGGTGACGCTTCCCATGCGTCTGCAGTCGGCCATGCAGACCCAGTGGAATACGGACTTGCCGAACTGCCCGGTGAACTTTGCCGGCAAGCGGGTCCTTTTGGTAGAGGACATGGCCGTCAATCGCGAAGTGACCGGTTTGATCCTGAAAAACATGGGCTTCGAGGTGGAATTTGCTGCAAATGGCGAGGAGGGCGTTTACAAGCTGTCCAGCGCCCATCCCGGCTACTACGACATTGTTTTGATGGATATCCAGATGCCCGTCATGGACGGTTACGAGGCCACCCGCCGGATCCGCCGTCTGGGCAATGTGGAGCAGGCCTATGTCCCCATTGTGGCCATGACGGCCAATGCCTTTAGCGCAGATATAGAAAAGGCCATGGAAGCGGGAATGAACGCCTACGTGGCCAAGCCAATCGATGTAGCGGTTTTAGAGAAAACCTTGGCTGGATTTTTCGGGAAGAAGGTCTAGTCCCGCAAGAAGCCGGTGAGCGGGTCGGAGGCGGAGCCTCCGCGCGTAAGTACGCGCCCAAGGCCTGCCAGGTAGGCCTTGCGACCCGCCTC
>CACZII010000238.1 GCA_902781185.1 Fibrobacter succinogenes | reverse complement strand
GACGGTTCCGTCGTCGCACTTGAACAGCAGGCTTCCGTCGTCTTGCATGTCGAGAATGGAACCGGTCTTTTTAACATCGCCTTCACCGCGGGTCTGGTCAGTACAGCGGTTGTTTACGATGATTGTACCCCGCGTGCCGATAAACTGGTCCATGCGCTTCCAGGCATTAACCCAGGGGCGTATCCCGAAGGCACGGAACTGTCCGATAGCCCGCTCAAGGTTTGCGATAAGCATTTGCAAAAGCTTTTCACGGTTGATTTTTCGCCCGCAAATATCCTTAAGTGTTGTAACGGCGCGTCTGAGGGAGGCGTAGTCTGCCGGGTCGCTGTTGACGTTGGTCAGCATCAGCCTTTCGGACCGGAGCCGTCACAGCTTCCGCTAAAATCCCGCAGAACTTGTGCTTGCCGCAGAGGATGTCGTTGGGCCATTTGACGGAGACCTTTCCGATGGTTGTGTTGCCAAGGTTAATGGCGTTGGATTCGTCTTGTAGGTTCTTGAATACCTCTGCAAAGGTAAGGGCCGCCACCTGCGTGATTTGTGGTGCCGAAGAGAGGGGAATCCCCTCTAGCGGAATCAGGATGTTGAAATAGAGGTTGAGTCCGGCGGGGGAGTCCCAGGTACGTTCGTGCCTGCCTCGTCCTGCTGTTTGCCTGTCGGCCACAAACAGGGTGCCGGGTGCGATTTCCCCTGCGGCTGCTTTTGCCTTCATTAGGGAATGGGTGCTTTCAAGGGTTTCGAAGAGTAAGGCGGGCGCATTGCCGAAGCCCGTGAGATTCCAATTTGAAAATTTTTGCTCAGGAGAAAACATAACTGAACGGAGATTCCCGCCTTCGCGGGAATGACAATCCCTAACTATACATTACACATCCCACACCACAAACTACTCCTCGTCTTCTTGCTGCTCCTGAAGTTCCTTCAGGGCCTCTTCGGGGAAGATGGCGAAGAATTCCCGCTTGCGGTCTTCAAACAGTTGTAGAATGCGCTCCTGCTCGAACTGCTCGCGGTCGATGTTCTGCATGAAGAATTCGTCACGGGCAAAGTCCCGTGTGGTCATCAGCTTCTTGATGTCCTCGGACAGGTCCACCATGTCCCAAAGGATATAGTAGGAGCCCACATCCAAGCTTCCGAAAATGTCTACGTTGAGCAAAACCGTATTGGCCTTGCTAGAATCCACCAGTTGGATGTTGGATTCTCGCTTTTCGGGTCGGAAAATCTGCACGTCACTGACGGGCTTGGACAAGTCCTGGGCCCAGAGGACCGTTGCCAGGCAGAATACGGCAAGAATATGTGGAACCTTGAATTCCATACCTACAATATAAAATGTATTCCGCAAAAAAATAACCGAATCTGCCAAAAAACAACGAAAGACGGAAATTTGTGCTTCCCGTCATCGCTTTTTTTCGGTAATTCTTAGATCATCCGCAGGATTTCTTGGGTGGTCTGCTCGGCGAAGGTGTTGTCCTGCACAAAGCGGCGCACTTCGGTGGGGTTGATCCTTGCGTATTCGGAGAGAGCCTTGCCGATGCCGTTACGGATATAGTATTCGTCGTCCTTGGCGCAGGTGAGGCAGAACTGCCGGAGCAGGGGCCAGTCGGTGCGGTCCTTGTATTGGATTTGGAATATGATGGCGCTACGGCGCACCCAGATGTTGGGGTCCCGAATCCAGGAGGCAATCTTGGCATGGAGAGCCGGTAGGCGGAGCGCCAGGTCTCCCAGGACACAGGCGGCGATAGTGTCTACCGTATCTTTCCAGGCACGGGTCTTAATCAATTTCTTCAAAAAACTAAGGTGCTGTCCTCCCAGCATTCCCTTGTGCCTGAACAGGTAGTCGCAGGCGGCATACTGGATTTCCCGATAGGGCTGGGCCCACATGTCCTCAATCCGATTTACCAGCTCCACGTCATTCTTGGGAGGGTTCTTGTCGAATATAGGATATGTCACTTCCCGACGGGGGACCAGTTTCACTCCGAGGAAGTCGAATTGCTCACGGGCTTTCTTGGACATCTCGTGAGATTCTTCTTCGTTGGCGATGGAACGTAGTGCCAGAAGGATTTCTTGAGTGAATCGTAACATTTGACCTCAAAAATAGTCCTAAAAAAATTTTTTTTCTAGGCCTTGACAAGCATTTTTTTCAATTTTTTTTGCGGAATTTTGAAAAATTTTGCGAAAAAAGTACAAAAATACCCTTGACAGCCCCCAAAAACGTTAAAACCGCCGTGTAAGCACAAAAAAAGACCCCCTTGCGGAGGTCTCGAGAGGCAACGATCAGACTCGAACTGATGAATAAGGCTTTTGCAGAGCCGCCCCTTACCAACTTGGGTACGTCGCCAATGTGAGGCCTAATATAGGTAATGAAGCCCTGATTTCCAAGGGCAAAGGCCTAAAAAAACTAATTTTTAGGCCATGTTTGGCGATTTTAAGGCAAATTTGGCCTCCTTGATGGTGTCCCTCTGGTTGCGGAGTCTCAGGGTGCGGCTTGATGTGCCGGAAGACTACGGCCCGGGTATTCTTGGTGTCTGGCACAAGGACCTGCTGGCCTGCTGTGCAGCCTTTAAGGATATGGGGGTCCATGCCTTGATTTCGGAGTCTAGGGATGGGGAGTTTTTTAGCAGGACCGTTAAACGTCTAGGGTACAAAGTTACTCGGGGTTCCGATAGTCATGGGGCACTTAATGTGCGGCGTCTGCTGGAATCCTTGAATGACGGTCATTTTGCGGCTATGGCTTTGGATGGCCCTCGCGGCCCTGCTGGTGTTGTAAAGCCCGGATCTCTTTGGCTGTCAACCTGGGACAGGTTCGTAATCCCCTTTCCCATGTCAACCATTGTCGTGAGAATTAAGTATTTTTGTGAATGTTCAAGACAAGATGTTAAAAAGGAAGATATAACGTGATTGCTTTAGCTCCAAAGTTTGTTGCTTTTGACCTGGAAACGACAGGCCTTGATAACAAGAAAGACGAAATTATTGAAATTGGTGCCGTCAAATTTACGGTGGAAACCAAGAACGGCAAGGTGGTGCCTAAGCTGCTATCTGAATTCGAGACATTTGTAAAGCCGAATATGCTGATTCCTGCCGAGGCTTCCAACGTGAACCACATCTACGACAAGGATGTGGAGAATGCCCCTCCAGTAGGGGAATGCCTCAAGGGCTTTACGGCCTTTTGTGGTCAGGGTTCTATCTTGATTGCCCATAACGCGAACTTCGACGCCAGCTTCTTGCGGGTGGCATACGCTAAGAACCCTCAGCTAGTGCCTGGGAACCCTGTGATTGATAGTCTCGTGGTCTCGAGAACGATCCTTCCGGAACTGGAAAACCACAAGCTGGGTTATATGGCGGGCCTGTTCAAACGCCGTAACGAGATTGCCATGAGCATCGATTCCGAAAAGATGCACCGCGCCGTCTATGACTGCGAGATGCTCATGGAGGTGTTCGTGGCCATCCTCCGCCGCCGGTTCAAGGAAAAGGACTGGGAACTGGGCAGCATCATGGCTAGCCTGGCCAAGTACAAGGGCACGCCCCAGTTTATCAATAAGTAGATTGTTTAGAATACACAAAATACCGCCAAAGTTATGCTTTGGCGGTTTTTTTAAGTTCGCTTGGCGAGAATTAGATGCCGAGTTCCTGGGCGACAGCCTGGATACCGCACTTGCTGATAGTGCGGAGACCGGCAGCGCTAACGCGGAGGGTAACCCAACGATCTTCTTCGGGGATATAGAAGCGCTTCTTCTGGAGGTTGGGAAGCTGCTTCATCAACTTCTTACGATTGGAGTGGGAAACCATGTTGCCCACGAGGCCGGCTTTTCCGGTGACTTCACAAATACGGCTCATAATTAAACTCCGTTGTTTTTTACGGACACCAATTTTAGTTAAAAGTGGGGGAATTGTCAAGACTGGGGGGCGTCTTGTAACTCCTTTGGTAGGTTAAATTTAGTGGATTCCACCAATTTTACGAAATTTTCCACTTCTACGGGGGTGAATTTCGCCTTAATCCAGTCCACCACCTCCTGGACCAGAATCTCGGGTGCGCTGGCCCCGCTGGACAGACCTACGGTCTCCACCCCCTGGAACCAGTCCGGGTTGTTCTTGGCGCCCACCACCAGGAGCAGGTCCACTTGGGAACACAGGTCCAGAACGGCAGCCTGGCGGTTTCCCGTAGCGTAGCACAGGTCTCCGGCCTCCGGCCCGATGATGTTTGGAAATTTTACCTTCAGGGTGGCGATGATCTTTCGGGTTTCCGCCACGGAAAGGGTGGTTTGGGTAATGTAAGCAATTTCCTTGTCATCCTGGAAGGCGAGTTTTTCAATATCGGCCTCGTTTCGGATGAGGGTGATGGCCCCTTCGGGAAGCTGCCCTAGGGTGCCTTCCACTTCGGCGTGTCCGGCATGTCCGATAAGGATGATGTGACGCCCTGCAGAGAAATGCCTCTTGGCGCTAAAATGGACCTTG
>CACZII010000237.1 GCA_902781185.1 Fibrobacter succinogenes | reverse complement strand
GAGGCCAGGCGTCTCGGGATTACCCAGGCCCTGATTCCCGGAAATGGAAAACTCCCCGAAAGCATTCAGGGAGTGGAAATCGTGCGGGTCAACACCATCGCCGACGCCGTCAAGTGGGTTATGGATCGCAAATAGGCGCCGTCGCCGATGCGCGGGTCTATTCCTTAGGCTTAGAAACCACAGGGCGCAGGCGCTTGCCGCAGAGGGTAACCACAATACCCGCCTGGGCGAACATGTAGTAGGCCGTATCGCGGCTATTGTTCAACGTAGACTTCGGATCGTAATCGTCCTTGGTCACGAACACTTCGGCCACGCCCGAAAGGCTCACGTCCAAGGCGCAGCGCTCGCAGGGGAAACCGATTACATACAGCTTGGAACCAGGGGGAACTTTCCCGCGAGCGTAATGCAGGGCGTTGATTTCGGCATGGACCATGAAGGGGTACTTGTTGGCCTCGAACTCATGGTGGCTCAGCAGTTCGCCAGAATCCGCATCCAGAATATCGTAGGCCAGCTTCTGCTTTTCGCGGGTGTAAGGCACCGTCTCATCGTCAAAGCCCGCCGGGGCCCCGTTGTATCCGGTACTGATAACGCGACCCTCGGCAGAGACGAGTACCGCCCCCATCTGGGTATTCTGATCCTTAGAGAGGCGCGCCTGAGCGCACATCATCTGGGTATATACTTCATCGCGAAGTTTGCTGCGTGTAGAGGAATTGTTCATAGTAAGGAATATAGTTAATAACGGTCAAGACATAGGGTTTAGTGACGAATGTGGAATGTGAGATGTGGGGTGATAAGTGATAATACTAAAAAATCATTTCACACTACACACTTCACACTACACATTTTTTACATACCTACTTGTCGTCGAACCCTTCGGCCTCTTCGGGCTCCTCCACGGTCCAGTCGCGGATTCTTTGCGCCAGGGCCTTCTGGCCGTCCTTCTCCAAGGCGTCGGAAATCTCGTTCAGGTCCTGGGCATCCTGCACGGTGAGTTCCTTCTCGAACATGTCCAGGTATTCTTCCAGCACACCGTAGGCCTTCAGGCTTACCAGCAACTGCATGAATTCCATCTCCAGGCCGTTCCCGCTGCGGAAGTGGGCGTATTCCTGCAATAGGGAGGTCGCTTCACTGGCAGAGACAAAGGCACAGAGACGCCCCAGGTTCACCACCTTCGGGAACTTCTCGTACAGAGTATGGGCCATCCTGATACAGTCGGACTTGCGTCCTTCCCTGTCGGCAATGGCCGCCTGCAAATCCAGATAGGCTTCCTCATCTTCGGCACCGGGGTTGTTTACATCCCCAAGCCACTGCTTGGCCAGTTCCAAGTTCCCTGCCATAAATTGGGCGTTAGCAATGTCGATAAGCGTAGCATTGCTCTTGTCGGGGTCCTTCAGCAGGGCGGCTTTGGCAAACATGGCCGCATCCTTGATGGAATCCGCCATGTCGCAGATGGCATCCAGGATGTCTTCCCGGTTGCCCTGGTCCACTTCCGTCACGGCATCCAGAAGCTCCGCCAACAGGGCCTGTGCCCGTTCCTTGGGCAAGAACTCCTCCACACTCAGGAACACCACCGAACGGCCCTCTCCGCCCACGTGCCTTAACGCAAGGTCGTGAACCAAATCCGCCACGTAATTCTTGTCGCTGTACTGGGCGGCAAGTTCCACAAAGAAGGTTCCTGCATCGTAGAAGAGGGCATCCCAGCCTTCCTTCTCCTCGTCGGTATCGGCCTTGAAGGCGATAAAGTCCGCACGCAGAGTCCAAGCCAAAAGTTCCAGCTGTTCCCGCGGATCCTTAAATGTCTCGATATCATCAAGACCATCCGCCAGCATTTCGTACAGGTCTTCGGGGCGGTTCAGCAAGCGGCTCTGGCCGTTCACCACCTGAGTAAGGTTTTCACGCAGGCGCTGTTCCCTGCTGCGGTTGGACTGCGCAAGAGCAGCCGACTTAAAAACTTTTTTCTTCTTTGCCATAGGGGTAAATGTAGAAAACTACTTACAGCACCTGAAACCCACATTCGGGTACTGGTTCTGCGGATAGAAACTGAACTTACTGTCGGTGCACTTGCTTTCGTTACCGGTGTTCCAAGCACCGCCGGCAACTAGGTACATGTTCGGGTGATCCTTGCTCGTGGTCGACGTCCATTCCCAAAGGTTACCGTTCATATCGTACATGCCGAACCAACTGCGGCACTGGTCCTTACGCCCACTACGCTTGGCTGCCTTGGTGTTGGTGTTGCACTTGCTCTCCTTATAGCTGTCACCATAGCTGTAACGCGTGTTGTCCTTGCTCTTGCAAGCGGCCTGCCATTCAGCAAGACTGCAGAGGTGCTTGCCTTCTTGCTGGCAGAGGGCTGCGGCCTGTTCCTGGCTCACCATGTCGCGGGGGAGCTCGTCAACCTTGTTCGGATACTCGTAAGCATCTACACAGACGGTCTTGCCACCCAACGGAACGGGATATGCATTTGTACCACAAATGTTGTCGCTTGCCATATCGTACTTGGCTTCTTCCCATTCACTTTTATTGCCCAGAGAGTCTTCGGCGTAAAAGAATACGGATCCTGTCTCGCCGTATTCGATGGCTTTGCCCGCTTCTTGAGGGTGCAGAGTGTCGCCAATAGAGAGATAGGTCTTGCACTTGACTTCTTCACACCTGACTTTAAGCTTGATGGAATTGTAATAGCGACCGGCGGGCGGAACAATTTCAGCGGTAGGGGGATCCGGATCCAAAGCACGGAGGCTATCCAAAACATGCTGTATGCTGTCTTGACGAGCTTGCTCGGCAGTCAAGCTATCAGCTACGTGCTGTATACTGTCTTGACGAACCTTTTCGACTGCAGCTAAGCTATCCGCCACATGCTTAAGGCTATCTTGAACATCATGTTCCTCTCCCTGAGTATTCGAAGAAATACTTGACGATGAAACACTGGATGACGAAATACTAGAGGAAGAACTTATTGAAGAAGATACACTAGAAGAACTTTTTTTGTCAGTTGCAGACATTTCCTTGTCCGTAGAAGAACTTGAGTTTTTCTCAGAAGAAGTTCCCTGATCGTCAATGACCGAAATGTCATCATCCTTTTCATCCGAATTAGAGCCACTGCCATTGTCATCTCCGCAAGCAGCAAGCGCAAAAGCAACAAATAAAACCCATAGATATTTCAACATAAAACTAATGACGCTCCTTTTTGTCATTATTTCTTTTCCCGGATACGCTTGTACAGGCTTTCGGCCTTTTCGGCATCGCCCATATTGGAATACAC
>CACZII010000236.1 GCA_902781185.1 Fibrobacter succinogenes | reverse complement strand
ACTCCATCTTGTTCGAGGGCGCGGCCGTAGAGGCGGGTGAGACTGTGAAGGACGAAATCCGGGGTAGGGGATTCTCGTGGAAGCTCTAGACCGAAAAATTCTTGAGATTATACAGGACGGTTTCCCGCTGGAGGAGCGTCCTTACGCCGCCCTGGGGCGACGGCTGGGCGTTTCGGAAGAAGATGCGTTTGATCATGTGGAAGGCTTGCGGCAGTCGGGCGTTATCCGTCGCCTGGGTGGCATCTACGATTCACGCAGGCTGGGCTACATCTCTAGGCTTTGTGCGGGAGTGGTGCCCGAAGGTAATCTGGACGGCTTTGCTGCGGCTGCCGATAAGATTCCCTCCATTACCCACAACTATGTCCGGAGTCACGCCTACAACGTGTGGTTTACCGTCATCGCCCGCTCGGAGGCTGAAATTCAGGAAACGGTTCGGGTTCTGGAGGCGGAAACGGGCCTGCACGATGCCCATGTGCTCTCGGCCAGCAGGATGTTCAAGATAAACACGGTGATGAAGGCTGCTACGAATGTGACGGATCAGATCGCGGATAAGCCGGTTTCGGATAAGTTGGATTCGAAAGGTGCCGATCCCTTTGTCCCTAATGTCAAAGACCGCCACCGAATCAACACGCTCTCCAAGGACATTCCCCACACGCTGACCCCGTTCTCCGATTTGGGAATAGATATTTCCGAAATTCGCGGAGACCTGGATTTAAAAATCATGCGTAGGTTTGGAGCTGTCCTTAGGCACCAGCAGGCGGGCTTTGACGCAAACGCCATGGTGTGTTTTTCTGTGAAAGATGCGGACACGGCGGGGAAGGTGCTAGCTGAAAATCCCCATATTTCCCACTGTTACGAGCGTGCCCCTTTCGAAGGTTTCCCATACAACATCTATGCCATGTTCCATGCCACCAATGCGGAGGAATTACAGACCGCTATCGACGGGTCGGTGGCTTTGCTTGGTAGGCCAGCCCATGCGGTGCTCACCTCCCTTAAGGAACTGAAGAAGACCAGCTTCGTTTATTTTGAAGCGTGAGCAACAAACGCCTCGTATTGCGATTACATCGCATAAACTGGCGCCTCAACAATAGAAACAAGTATACTTGTTTCTGCTGTGTTCGGCTTAGGTTTATTAACGAGGCGTGGTTGCGAGAGTGAGTGCAGGTCGGAGAATTTGCACCAAAATTTAGCGCGAACGGTCTTGTTGTGAGCGGTTGCGGAGTAATCATTGATTCAAAAACAAAAGAGGCAGACTATCGTCTGCCTCTTTTGAGTGGAGATAGTGGGAGTCGAACCCATGACCTACAGATTGCGAACCTGTCGCTCTACCAACTGAGCTATATCCCCTTGTTGGAGTGCCGAATATAGCTAATTTGGTCTTTTTTGGCAAGCAAGTTTTACTTTCTGACGGCAATCCTGTAGGTTTGCCCGCCTTTGGACGACTTTACAAGGTAGGTTCCTGCGCGCTGAACGATGGCATAGGTTTTCCCCTGCAGGTCTTCGATACCGACTGTTTTAAACTTGGCCACCAGGCGGCCCTGTAAGTCGAACACGTTGTAGTGGCGGACGGTGTTGTCCAATGGAATTTCAGCAGTACGGTACGGGATGGCCTCCGGCTTTTCCGTGTCCTTGTTTGCATCGTCGGTGATGTCTTTTTCCGGCTGGTTCTTGTAAATGTCGTCACCCGGGTACTTGGTGGCCGGCAGATCGTTCCAGCCAAAGTTCCTGAAGCCCAGAAGCGAGTATTCCGTGGGGTCATTCAACTGCTTGCGGATAGGCGCAATGCGGAACTTGTGGGAGTATTCGCGATCTGTCTTCAGGAGATAGGCATTCATCGGCTCGGCGCCCCAAGAGTTAACGCCACCGAGACCCATCTGGTGCAAATCTACACGGAGGGTAATGTCCTTGTCCCGTGTGAGTTCCCAGGGGAGCTTGACATCGGTGAGCTGCTCGGGAGTGTAATGCTGGGCGCTGAATTCCATGCGCGGGTTGCCCACAACCATAAGGCCCTTGCCGTCTTTGTTGGTTAGGGTGGCCCACTTGACATCGGTACGCTGGCCCGTTTCGCCAATTTCCATATACTTGATGGTCATGGAATCGGCAACTGTAGCGTAAAGTCCCATGAAACTTCCGCGGTTACGTCCCATATAGTTTTCTTCTGGGCCGCGGCCAAACCAGCGCACCTTTTCGTAGCCGCCGGGAACCGTAAAGAGGGTTCCAACGTTGGGGATGTAACTCTTGCTACCATCCGGGTTGAACGTGTATTCCACCACAATGTCACCGCTACCATACACATAGTAAGTCATTTTCATCTTGGAACTGCCCGCATCGGGGAAACTGAAGTTGAAGGTTACCTGGGTTTCTTGCGGGGAGACTTCCTTGACCTCGGAGGACACGGAACGCTTTTTGCTTGCGCTGCGCCATTCTCCGTGGCCCTTTTCCATGTTGAATCCCTTGTCGTTGTCGATGGGGGC
>CACZII010000235.1 GCA_902781185.1 Fibrobacter succinogenes | reverse complement strand
TTCCACTAATACCGAGACCTACCAATTTTTCATCAAGCGGCACAGCAACTCCGAAATTTTCGTAGGCTACGACAACAAAATTTGCGAAGACTGCCCTCCGTTTGTTCAAATACAATACGACAACTTTTGCGACGATTAGAGAGTAAAACCCGCAAACAACCTCGAAAAATGGGCTCGCAACCAGCGATCCAACCGCTAACAAACCCGCACAAATAAAGGTATATTCAGAAAGTATTTCTTATGGGGACTTTTTATAAGCCGAGTGAAAACTAATCCGGAAATTATTACACCGCCACCGGCCCGCTCTTCAACCTAGCGGCAAGTTCGGCAACTGTTCCACATTCAACAGCTTCAAGTGGCAGCATAGGCGTATCCTCATCGAACGACTGGAATACGGACCATATTTTACCATCAAACTCGGCAATCCACACAACATCGCCAGTCATAGACACCTTGCACTGACAGAATCCATAGTCCTTGTCGTCATCATCGACCCAAAGACCTTCGTTACGGCTCTTTTCAATAAGAACGTCAATCGTCATATCGTAAACTTTCTAACCGAGGGCTGCTTCTAGAACTTCATTCATTAGCGTCTGATAACCCACGCCATCAGACGCAGCCTTCTTCTTGTAGCCCTCAATCACGCGCACGGGAATGCGTATAGTGACGGCCTTCGACGCTTTCTCGGCCTTCCTTGCCTCGCTCCTGGCCCGCGCCATGGCGAAAAACTGGTCAGGAGTCATGTTCTCGCCAACAAAGCCGCGTCCAGAGTCCACAGCTTCGCGCATTTCGTCACCGAAATCGTGCTCCCTGTAAAAATCAACGTCCATACTTTTCTTCATAGAGCCTTATCTCCTTTCCGTGCGCCCTTCTGGCGGTAATGACCTTTCCCGTGTTCCTATTAGCGACGATAGTCCAGAGTCTCCCATCCCACTTTCCGGTAATGAGTTCGGCCTCCTCGTCGTGGTCTGACGGCGCCGAAACGAACTTTCCCCGGAGGATGCGGAACATCATCTCGGGGTAGATGCTCCTTTCATCACCCTTTTCAAGTCCATGCTTTCCGATTTTCATTGTAAATATAACCTGTATTTACACTTTTGTCAATACATTTGTAATAACAACTGTAAGGAATTTGACGTAATCTACGCAATTTATCGTTATTTTCGAATTCCCTTTGGATCCGAAAGAGGCAATTTAACCCCTTCAGACGACCACCCCCAACAATCACCCTCCTTACGGTTTACCTCCGGCATGTGGCGTTCAGGGTCTGCAGAACCCCGCAATACATTTTTTGCCTTACGGCGAAACTCTCGATTCGCCATTTTCTGAAATTCTACATCCTTGGCCATTTTTACAAATGGTTTCTTGTAACTACGACTCATATTAAAGCCTCCGTTGTTATAGCCGCATTTACGGCTGATGATTGTTAGAGGCGTTCTGCGTGTCGGTGGATAGTAAAACCCATTAAACGCAAAACGCACCTCGCCTTAAAACAGCGAGATGCGTCGTCGGGCTTTAATGTACCTAATGATCAGAATCTTGGCAAGGCACTTGCGAAAATTTTACAATTCCCCGATCGTACTATTTCCTAATCGCCAGCACAAGCCGGCCGGACTTGTCTGGAAACCTTCCGACAACAGCACCACTCTTGAACTTGTGGCAATCCACAGCCTCGCTCTTCCACCTGGTACCATCCCGACTCGCAGCTTCAAAAGTGAATCCGAGGTTTGTCTCCTCGCAGACTACCCTCTCAAGGTCCAACCGCCCTTCCGAATCTTCGCTTACGAGCCAGTCCATAAGGTCTTCTAGATAGCGGTCCCAAAGTACTTGCCCACCTTCTATGTGAAGCTTAACAGGTGCATGCATTTCGTCCGTGTACCTGCGGTCCATCTCCCTATAATTCCTGTGAAAATCCCAAATATTCATACTTCCTCCAATCATTTTTGACCCGTACATAATGAAATATACACAAAAAGCAATGTCAAAAAACGACATTCCACATTATTATAAACACCTCACCATTAGCAAGGTGCGATACGCCACAGGCGACGAGGCAAGGCTCTTGCTCAGCGCCTTCGTCAAATAAAAACCAACCCGGGCAGTCTACCGCTGCTCGGGCATTTTCTTTTTTTCACATCAAAGCGCTTGCGAACACAAGTAAAATAAGGTATATTCAAGAGGCATATCTCATAGAGGCTTTTTATAAGCCGAGGAAAAACTACAAACTCTAGAAAACAAGGGAAATAACTCGATGAAAAATAAATACACCACCCCCCAGATGAAGGAATGCCGTTTGCAACGGCACGCCAACCTGTTGCAGAGCAGCGACGGCGACAAGACTCCCGTAATCCACGGACCGATTGGCGAAGCCCCGCTCGACAATTCAAATCCGATAGTTTGATTACTTCATCTTAGCAACCTACTCCGAGGGCTTTTGCACCAGCCCCGTGCAACTAACGCTGCACGGGCATTTTTTATCAAATTATCGCA
>CACZII010000234.1 GCA_902781185.1 Fibrobacter succinogenes | reverse complement strand
GGGTTTCCGGCTTTCACCACAGCCTTAATGGCATCACCAATGCCTGTGCGGGTCAGGGTTTCCATGGCAGAGGCGGCCGCCCCCACTCCCGGGAAAACCAAACGGGTCGCCTTCGAAATTTCGTCAGCATCGCGACTGGACTTGGCGTCCACCCCTATGCAAGAAAGGGCATTCATCACCGACGTCAAGTTTCCGGCATTGTAATCTACGACGACTACACTCATAAAGTTACTCCTTGCACCAAGGATAGTCCACCTGCAAGCGCGAACGGATATAGCTTGCCCGCAGCGGGTAGTCCAGGGCAGCATCCATCTGCATCACCCCGACAACCCCATCCTTGGCCCGTGCTTCCAAATTAGCAATATCATCCCAAGCCATATCGTGCTTGGTCGCCTTTCCTCCGGTTGAATACCCAACATCCGCAAGAATTGGTTTTTTCAAGGTGTCATAAAGCTTTTTCCATGTCAACTTGTTGGCATTCCTGATTTTTTCAGAATTTGCCAAAGTACGGCCACCAGAGGTACTCACATAATCTACCAGGGTCATATCAAAATTGGAGAACCACTTCACAAGTCCCATAGAGTCCTTGTCTGTCACCCAGGGCGAAACATCTATTGCAATCTTTGCATTGGGTAAATAAGCCTTGATGGTATCAACAATCTCCTTGAAATAAACTCCCATCATGGAATCGGGTATTCCTCCATTCAGTTGTTCTACGCCGCTGTGGGCCACACTCTGATCCGAGGCCATTTGGGAATATTGATAATAATCTGGTTCAATCATCCAGATAGGGGTAAATTTTTCAGGCTCTTCCGTCTTATACTCGATCTGGAAAGCCATGCCCGAAGCGTATTCTCGATAACGATGCAAAATAGAATCCGCAAAATATTCACGAATCAGGTCAGCTCCGTATACGCACAAAGATTGTTTTCCGCGAGCTTTGGCAACATCGCAATCTTCCATTCCCATGTCCTTGCCAAATTCAGCAATCACATAGGCGTAAATCATCGGGGTTGCGCCAGTCTTATAGCTCATATTTATCATACGCTCTTCGAAAGAGTTATAGAAAGCGTTGTCTCCCAGCCATACAGAGACATAATCCAATCCGGCGTAATACTCTGCCTTTTCATGGGTACTTTGCCACGCTGCACCAAAATTGAACTGACAAGGGTCAAAGCCTGGATTATGTTCCTTGACCGAATCGTTCACCCAAAAGCCATTTTCACAAACCTGGAAAACAACCCCTTCCTCTATCCAGCGATAGATTCCCTCTTCAGTTGGCTCACAAGCTTCAAGAGTATCCTGAGGTATTTCCGGTTCAGGATTTTCAACCGGTTCGGACTGTGTAGCTGAAGACTTGTCATCTCCGCAACCAACAAAAGCTACGAACGACAAAAAAAACAGGGCCAGGGTATTTAATCGCATATTTATCCTTTTTTTGCCCATCCACCGACGCCAAAGATAGAATTTTTAGAAGCTTAGAGAGAGCTTACTGCCGTAGGAACCGCTATAGGGATTGATTAACGGTTCCACTCGGAAGTTTAGAGACTGAATCCTTCTTGCATTGTAACGATTCAGGGATTCTTGATAACGCGCGGCACGGCGGAGCTTTGTACCTCCCACAATTTTGAGGGTTACTCCCACACCAAACACAACAACACCGGCAATGGCAGCTCCATATCCCGTAAAGAATTCCAAGAATTCATCATCATTGCAACCATAGTCATTATTTCCGCAGCGGTCAGTGCTTTCTTCCGCATCAATCATCAAGAGCACCCCAAGTAACACCCCCACACTACCGCCAATCATCATGCCGTTCCCTGCACTGCGTTTTTTCTCACCGGAAAGGGTATAACGGTTTACTAGGTCTTGGTAATAGGCGGCGCTATCCACGCCATAAACCGGAGCAACCGGGGCAGACGGTTGTACAGTCGGTGCAGGTGCCGCAGCAGGCGCTATTCTCGGAATGGTCCCCTTCTCGTGAATAAGCCCAATGGTCCGTCCCTGCTCATCGATGACATAGGTGGTGTCCATCTCCTGGGCCTGTGCAAGGAGAGCCATCAAAAGAACCAAAATACAAACAAAACTCCTCATGCCAAGAAAAATAACAAATGACTCCCAAATAGATTTCTGTCAAATTATATATATTCTACATATGCCGAACGAAAACAACGATCTGAAAGATATCGACCTGGACGCCCTCATCGGCAACATGAGTTCCATCAACAGCGAAGACTATTGGTTCACCAAAGTCAGCAAAATCGAGGAACACGACGAAAAGACGTCGGAGACAGAAAAATAGGAATCCATGTAAGCGCAAAAAACAGCTTACTGGTTCAAGAAATCAAGCGCTTCTCCAGCCAGTTCTACGCAGCGGTTGCAAGGAATGATTTTGTTCGGGCGGATTTCGCTGCACTTGGTGAAATTCTGGGCGCCACGTTTAAAGAAATCTTCAATGGCGTCGGCATGATCGGGCTGCATCATCTTGGCCGC
>CACZII010000233.1 GCA_902781185.1 Fibrobacter succinogenes | reverse complement strand
AAAAAGAGGTAATCCCATGAAAACGAAATTCATTTTCCCGATTATAGCACTTGGCCTGTTTGCCGCGTGCTCCGATGACAGCAGCACCACGGGCCCCAAGGAGACGATCACTCCGATAGAATCATCTGACAGTAGCGACCCTGGCTCCTCTGCTAACGAAGAGGAGACTCCCCTGGATTCGCTCCGCGTCACAATTGAAAACACCATTCCCAACAATACAGCAACTGCAGTAGAAGATTACGCAGACTACAATTACTACGGAGCAGAACTCACCGGCAAGGAACACTTCACATACGGGCGTTTTGAAGCCCGCATGAAGATGGTTTCCATCTCCGGCTCCGTGAGTTCCATGTTCCTGTACTATGATCCTTCCTATTTGCTGAAAGACGAACCATGGAACGAGATTGACATCGAAGTCCTGGGAACCAATCCGGGATCCTGGCAATCCAACCTGATTACTCGCTTGCCTGATGAAGAGGGCAAAAGGAACCCGAAAATCACTTCTGAATACAAGACTGGTTTCGGCTTCAACTCCACCGAAGACTTCCATCTCTTTGCCTTTGTGTGGACTCCGGAATACATCTCCTGGGAAATCGACAGTGTTGTTGTCCGCCGTGATATCACCGGTATGCAAAAGGGTCAGGTGGAATTCATGACATTACAGCAATCTCTCCGCTTCAACCTTTGGGCCTCTAAAAGTTCCGGTTGGACAGGCCAGTTCACCGGTGCTGAACTAGCCGACGGACCAGTCGCTCAAGAAATCGACTATGTCCGCGTATACAACTATGACACAGAAACAAAGACCTTCACCATGGCCTGGCAAGATGACTTCGATGGAGACGCTCTTGATACAAAACGTTGGTCCAAGGGTGACTGGGATATGGAAAAGGTCAAACTTTCAAGGGACAACGTTGTAGTTGAAGACGGTAAGTGCAAACTGTTGTTGACCCGCAAGAAAAAAGAAGTAGCTGCGGCAGACTAAAAAGATTTACTCCTCCACAGTTCCCCGGGCACGAAAGTGCTCGGGGTTTTATTTTTTCAGCAGAAATCCCGAGACAGCCTTTTCCCTAACAAAGGTTTTCTTGGCAATCTCCTGGACATCAGCAGCAGTTACCTTGGACAGCTCATCGGCCCAATTCAAGAAGATATTGTAGTCCCCATACATCTCGTACCAGGCAAGCATGGTGGCCACATTTTCCATATCCGTAAGGCTACGAACCAAGGCGGCATAGGAATGGTTCTTCACCTTTTCAAAGTCACGGGCACTCAAGGGTTCCGATTTCAGTTTTTCCAGTTCTTCCCAGACAATCTGTTCCACCTTCGATTCGTCTGCATCCGGGCGAAGGTTCACGTGGACCCCGAATTCGGAGACATACTTGTTGGGGCTATTGCTGGACTTGATCCCTACGGCGAGTTTTTCCTGTTCCACCAGACGCTTGTAAAGCCTGCCGGAACGTCCGTTCAAGACACCCTCGATGATATCCAGAGCATAAAGACTTTTATCGCCCACCTCCGCAGTCTTGAAGACAAGGTCATACATGTTGGGGGCATCGGGACGCCTTACCACAAGGCGCTTTTCGCCCGCCTGTTCCGGATCACGGATTGTAAGAGGCGGGAATGCCTCTCCTGCAGGAATGCCCGAAAAATACTTCTTCACCATTTCCATGGTGGCCGTCGTATCCAGGTCACCGGCCAGCACCAAGATGGCGTTTCTCGGTTTGTAGTACTTGCGGTAATGTTCCGCCGCCATTTCTCGGGTCAAGTTATCAATATCGCTGGGCCAGCCGATTGTAGGCACGCGATAAGGGAACGCCTCGTAAATCATGGAGTTCAGAGTTTCAATGTAACGGCCCGCGGGCTTGTCATCGTAACGCATACGGCGTTCTTCCCGCACCACGGAACGTTCCGAATAGAACTCCCGCAACACAGCATTCTGCATGCGGTCCGATTCCAACCACATGAACAGCTCAATCTTGTCCTTGGGGAGCGTCACGATGTAGGCTGTCATCAAGTCGGAGGTAAAGGCATTAAGTCCCGTACCGCCCGCCGCCTGGTAGGCGCTCCACAACTCATCTTTCACGAAAATCTTGCGGTGCTCGTTCACCACGGAATCATGTTCCGCCGTAAGCCTTGCCACCAGGGCAGAATCCTCGGCAAGCTTTGCCGGACGGATCAGTGCCTGCAGGGAATCCTGAATTGTCATGAAACGCGCATCGGCCACGCTATCGGAAATGCCCACCTTGTTCGTGCCCTTGAAAAGTTCATGTTCCAAAATGTGGGCCAGGCCTGACTTGCCGGGGACCTCATGGACAGAACCCGTCACGTAGAACAACCTGCAACTGACCGTAGGGGCCTGAGAATTAGGGTGCAGCAGGACCGTAAGGCCATTGTCCAAGACCTCCTTGTGGACAGGCATGTTCACCGCCGCAAGGGAAACTCCAGAAAAAACGGTCAGAGCAACCGCAGCACGTACAAAAACTTTTGGGAAACCTTTCATAAAAGGAATTATAGAAAAAA
>CACZII010000232.1 GCA_902781185.1 Fibrobacter succinogenes | reverse complement strand
CCCTCTTCGTCAAAGAGCATCACGATGACGGCAGCACCAAGCCGCTTGATGGTAAGCGCGTGTTCGATGAAAGCTTCTTCGCCCATCTTCAGCGAGATGGAGTTCACGATGCTCTTGCCCTGGATGCACTTGAGGCCCGCCTCGATGACTTCGAATCGGGAAGAGTCCACCATAATGGGCACGCGGCTCACAGCCGGGTCGGAAGCAATCAGGTTCAGGAAGGTCTGCATTTCGACGGTAGCGTCCAGCAGGCCATCATCCATGTTCACGTCAATTACATCGGCGCCGTCTTCCACCTGCTTGCGAGCAATGTCCAGCGCCTCGTCGTAATTTTTCTCGTTGATGAGGCGCAGGAACTTCTTGGAACCTGCCACGTTGCAGCGTTCGCCCACCTTCACAAAGTCTTCGGCGTTGCAGCTGAAGGCCCCGTCGCTGGGGCGCACCTGTTCCTTGAACAGCGGTTCCAGACCGGCGAGGCGGAGCAATGGGCTTGTGGCATACTTGGGCGCGGGCTTGCGGCGTTCGTAATCAGCGGGGAGCGCGTCAAGCATCTTGCGCATGGCGGCGATGTGTTCCGGTGTGGTTCCGCAGCACCCGCCAATCATGTTCACCAACTTGTCGTCCAGGTAAACATGCATCTTGTTGACCATGTCTTCGGGCGTGTCGTCGTATCCGCCGAACTGGTTCGGGAGCCCCGCATTGGGGTGACAACTAATATAGCAAGGCGCGACCTTGCCCATGCGGCGCAGGTACGGCACCATACCGTCGGCACCGAGACCGCAGTTCAAACCGATAGAAAGCGGGTGCATGTGCATCACGCTTACGGCGAAAGCTTCTACCGTCTGGCCCGAAAGCGTACGGCCCGAGGCGTCGCTCACCGTCATGGAGAACATGACTTCGACCGGACGCGAAACATTTTCCATCACTTTAGTAAATGCACTGGCGGCGGCCTTCGCGTTCAGCGTATCAAAAATCGTTTCAATCAGAATCGCATCGACGCCTTCTTCCACCAGCACCTGGATTTGTTCCAGGTAGGCGTCTTCCAACTCGTCAAAGGTAATGCTACGGCTTGCGGGGTCGTTCACGTCTTCGCTCATGGAGAGCATCTTGCTAGTGGGGCCCACGTCGCCCAGGATGTACACCTGATGGCCGTACTTTTCCATGGCCTCTGCCGCGGCCTGCTTCGCAATCTTCACCGCGGCGCGGTTCATTTCGGCAATGCGGTGCTCCTGGTGATATTCGTGCTGGCTTACGCGTTGGCTCGAGAACGTGTTGGTGGTCAGGCAGTCCACGCCCGCATCCACGTAACGGCGCTGGATATCGAGAATGATTTCCGGCTTCTCGATAGAAAGCATGTCGTTGTTCGCGCCCTTGATGCCGTATGTCTGAATGACAGAACCCATGCCACCGTCCAGCAGCATCATCTTGCTTTCAAAAGCATCGCGTAGAGTCATCTTTTTATCCATGGCACGAACCGCCGTATTTTACATTTTATGCATTTATTTAGTTTTATGCATAAATATAGAAATCTCTCCGCCGTTTTCAATCCATTCTTAGCGGCGAAACCAGATATTTCTACATTTGCGCCCATGGAAAAGAAGCACCCCCTCTATTTTACGATTCACGGTCACTTTTACCAGCCTCCCCGCGAAAACCCCTGGACAGGCGTCATCGAGAACCAGCCCAGCGCGCGGCCATTTCATGACTGGAACGACCGTATCGCAAGCCAGTGCTACTCCCCCAACTCCGCAAGCCGCATTCTGAATTCAGAAGGGCGCATCCAGGATATCGTCAACAACTACGACTTCATGAGCTTCAACATGGGCCCCACCCTCATGGGTTGGATTCGGACCCATACCCCCGACACTTACAAGAGGATCCAGGAAGCCGACAAGCGGAGCGCCGAACGTCTGAACGGTCACGGCAACGCCATCGCCCAGGTCTATAATCACATCATCATGCCTCTCGCCAGCGAGCAGGACAAGCGCACACAAATTCTCTGGGGTATCGAAGACTTCAAGTTCCATTTCGGACGCATGCCCGAGGCCATGTGGCTAGCCGAAACAGCCATCAACCTGCCCACAGTGGTAGAACTCATCAAGGCTGGCATCAAGTTTACCATCCTCTCCCCCACCCAGGCCGATTCCTTCCGTGAACTGGGCTCCGAAAAATGGGAAGGCTGCAGCAACACCGACATCGACACCACACGCCCCTACCGCATCTACCCCAGGGACGAAAAGGGAAACCTGGTATGCGACGGCTACCTGGACGTGTTCTTCTACAACCCCTGGCTCAGCAGTGCCGTTGGTTTTGAACATTTGCTCCGTGACGCAGGGGTTTTCGGCAAGCGTATCCAAGTGCGCCGCCTACCTTTACAACCGATTCGCTCCCGAGAACAACATGGTGCCCGTCAACTACGGCTGGTACCTGGAAAAGTTCCCGCCCAAGCACGAGGTATTGCTGAAGAATTTCCACGGCGAAGGTTGCGCCTGGAGCTGCGCCCACGGCGTTGGCCGCTGGTACCGTGACTGCGGATGCTCCACCGGCGGCGGCCCCGGCTGGAACCAGAAATGGCGCGGCCCCCTCCGTGACGCCTTTAACCACCTGAAGGAACTAGCCGACGAAATTTTCGTGCGGGAATTCGAAAAGATAAGCAAGGTGAACCCCTGGGAAGCCCGAAACGGATATGTCCAGGCCCTGGTGGCTCCCGAAGACGAGACACGTCTTGTCAACTTCTTGAAAACCATACTGAACCATCCCGAAAACGCCGAAGAGAGTGCCAAGGCTGTACGTCTCCTGGAAATCCAAAAGTTCTGCCTGTTCAGCTTCACCAGCTGCGGCTGGTTCTTCAACGACATCGAAGGCCTAGAACCTGTTCAAAACATGCGCTACGCCCTCCGGGCCATGGAACTGATGCAGCCCTTCCTCCCCTTCGGACACTCCATCGAAAACAGGTTCATGAGTATTCTCGCCCGTGCCACCAGCAATGAACACAAGTGGAACGGCGCCGAAGTTTACACCCGCTACGCTAAGGACGAGGTTCCCGTAACGGTAAAGCTCATGGCCGAACGTGCTGCCATTTTCCACCTGGGTCTTGAAGAGGGCTAACCTACGACGACAAGACCATCGGCGAATCCCGTGTGGCCACAATTCTCGTACTGTCCGATTCCATGGGCCGCGTGAACCTGGTGGTGGCCGACGGCGAGCCCGAGGTGAACAAACTCTCCTTCGTAGAAAACCCGAACAAGAGCGCCGAAGAATTGCAGCACCAGTTTCCCACCGCCTACGTGGTGCAGATGCGTCACCTGATGAGCGATTCCCTGAAGCGCATCAACCAGCTGGAAACCAAGCGGAGCCTCAAGGACATTACGGAGGCCTTCTCGGACTTTGCCGTACAGAAGGGACTTTCCATCGACAGCCTTGCCGACCCGGACCACACCCTGCCGGACACCGTCCGCACCATCCTTTCGCTGGACATCAATTCCAAGATTCACCATCTGGTGCTGGAATACCTGGAAACTCCAGAACAGGAACACTTCAAAGAAATCGAGGCTCTGGTCAAGGAAGCCAATTCCCTGAACGCCACCTTCTCCTTCGGTGGTACGGGCCGCATGATCCACAGAAAGATCGTGGACTGTCTGGACCAGGTTTTCGAGAACCTGAAGCAGTCCACCATCCTGTACATCACCAACCTGATTTCCCTTGCAGACTGGCTGCGCATCTACATCGACAAGACCTCTATTGAGAACCAGGCCTTCCCCATGTACCAGGAGTTCCTCAAGAATCCCAAGGGCAAGCTGAAAGCCTTGATTCCCGTATTCCAGTGGCTGAATTTCGAGGTCCCGAATGTATAAGATGAGCCTGATGCCCCTCTTTACAGCAGAGGCCATCCAGGAAATGGTCCAGCTTCTAGGCGAAAAGATCGCTCGGAACTACAAGTTCGATGCGATTGTAGGCGTGCTCACCGGCTCTTTCGTATTCGTGTCGGACCTGTGCAGGCATTTTCCCAACAAGGACATCGAAGTTTCCTTCATCAGGGCATCTAGCTACGGAAACTCCACCGAAAGTTCCGGCAAACTGAGCGTGTCCCTGCTAGATGAACTGGATCTGAAAGGCAAGAAAGTCCTACTCATCGACGACATCTTGGACACGGGCCGCACCCTACAGCAATTGGTGAAGTTGCTCCAGGAAAAAGGCGCCGCCGAAGTACGCAGCTGCGTTTTGCTAGAAAAGCGGGCCCGCCGAGAAGTAGATTACAAGGCGAACTTTGTAGGCTTTTCTATCGAAGATGGATTTGTAGTTGGCTACGGGCTGGACTATGCCGAAAAGTACCGCACCATGCCCGACATCTGGACCCTAGAACCCGAAACCTAGTGCGACAATATGGAAAACAACGATTTAGATGACGTCAGGCTACACGCCACCCAAACCTTGGAAGCCGTAGAGCGGAACTACAACAAGATTAGCCGCGGCAAGCGTTTCCTTATCAACATGGCTCTATGCCTCGCCTTTTTCGCGGGCGGTTTTGTCACCAGCAAAGTCGTAAACGACGTACCCAGCCAGGGAATCATTGAGAAGGTAGCCGCCCAGCCCGACCTGAAAAATAAATGCAAGGGCCGTTACGACCGCCCCATGGAATACGCCATCATGCATGAATGTGTCTTTGCCCAGGGCACGCCCTCAGACGACGCGAAACTAGTACAGCGCATCAACTACTGCACCTGTGCCCTGCAAAGCGTACAGCAAAAGAAGCCCTACCAAAAGATGTTCGAAAATAACCTAGTGGACTTCACCTTCAAAATCAGGGAAGAAAACCTCTGTCAAGAAAGCAAGCTGATTCCCACCCTAGAAGCAGATTCTACCGCAAAATAGCGCAGGGTTAAAGAATCAGCATCCCATCGCCGTAACTGAACAGTTTCATCTTATTTTCTACAGCCATCTTGTAAGCTTCAAGCGTATTTTCACGACCATAGAAAGCGGACACTAACAAGATGAGCGAACTTTTCGGCCAGTGGAAGTTGGTGAGCAAGCCGTCCACAATCTTGTAGCGGTAACCCGGATAGAAGAAGGCGTGGGTCACCCCCTTCTGGGCTTTCACGATTCCGTTTGCATCGGCGATGGTTTCCACTACGCGTGTGCTGGTGGTACCTACGGTCACCACTCGGCCACCTTCGCGCTTGGCCTTGTTGATGATTTCGGCATTTTCCTTGGTGAGCTCGTAATGTTCGCCATGCATCTTGTGCTGGGTAAAGTCTTCGACAGAGATATTCTGAAAGGTTCGCCCTTCGCCTTCAGGGCATCCAGCATTTCTTCGCTAAAGTGAAGGCTCGCCGTAGGGGCAGCAACAGCACCGGAATACTTTGCAAAAATCGTCTGGTAAGCAAGCTTATCACTTTCGTCATCGGGGCGGTCAATGTAAGGCGGCAGCGGCACATGGCCCTCACGGTTCATAACCGCTTCAAGTTCCACCGGCGTCACCGCGAAACGTAACACGCGAGCGCCATCTTCCTTGATGTCTTCCACAACCGTCTTGACACCGGCAATATCCAGCTCGCGACCAATCTTGAAAGCTTTACCCGGGCGAACCTGGGCCTCGTAGCGGGCAGAACCATCCTCAGCCGGGATCAGCGCTTGCACTAGGAGAGTCTCCACTTCACCGCCATGCAGTGTATGACCGTAAAGTCTGGCCGGAATCACCTTGGTGTTATTCACGACCAGGCAATCGCCCGGCTTAAACAAGTCCACAATTTCAGGAGCCTTCAGAATATGGCGTTCACCGCCATCTTTGGGACAATGCAAAATACGGGTCTTGCCCTTGCCCGCCGTACGGCTAGCAATCAGTTCCTTCGGAAATTCGAAGTTGTAGTCCGAAAGCTTGTGTTCCGATTCCATCAAACTAATCATCCATTTCGGAAAGGGTCTTTTTCAACAAAGC